>DATBCN010000233.1:0-15141 GCA_036270475.1 Candidatus Angelobacter sp.
CACTAGATCTAGAGCGTGTTTTATAAATAGCTTTCTTTGTTCCTGTAATCGTGGAAAACGCGTTAAATAAGCCCTCGAAGGAGCACAGGAATCAAGATCGTCAAATATTTGAAACACGCTCTAGCTACTTGCTCAGCAAGAACGAGAATCCTTCAAACTTATATTCTGACCAGTGCTCGGCTTTGATGGGCTTCATCTTGCCGCCGCGGACTTGCTTCATCGCGGCGAGCACGCGCGGAAGATCAGCGGGATCGCCTACGGGGACGTTGTGCGCGGGTAGCAACAGCTTGGCACCCAGCGACGACATTTTTTTTATCGATGCTTCGTAAGCATCCAGGTCGGTTTCAGGACGAAATAGAAAGATTGGGCCGGGATAGTACATGTCGCCGGTGAAGAGCAGGCGGTTCCGTGCGTCCCATAGAGCGATGGAGTCAGGAGTATGGCCGGGTGTTGCGATCACTTCCAGCAAGCGCCCGCCGAGGTCGATCTTTGATCCGTCGTGGATCCAGTCGGTGATGTGGAACGGTTTCACTGAATACGTTTTGGGATCGAAGCCGGCGGGCAACTCGCCGCAGATGGCTCCGGGCACAATCTCTTCCTGCGCGGCGGCTACAGCGCCCGTGGCGTGCTCACGAGTGAAATTGGTGTCCATGCCGTAGATTTTGCTGAACTGCCAGTTGTCGCTCACGTGATCATTATGTGTGTGCGAATTCATCACGCTGACCGGCAACGGCGTCAGCCGTTCCACCACTTTCTTTATGTTGCTGATGCCCATGCCGGTGTCAAACAGCAAAGCCTGCTTCTGGCCGACGATGAGATAGGAAATGACTTCTTCCTGCTGGTGCGGTTCATAGATGGCGAAAAGGCCGGGACGGATGCGGTATACCTGAAACCATTTGTCCGGGACGCTCACACGTTCCAGCTTGCGGTATTCAGGGCGCGGCAGGGCTCGGCACCACTCTGGTTTTTGGCCAGACTGCGAGGCTAACAGCGCGATGAGAATGCCGGCGGCAAGGTGCATTGGTCTTTTTCCTGGCAAGATAAGCCCTGGCAAGACAAGTTGCGCAAAAGATTCGAGCCAAGGATACATTTTTCAAACCCGTGTGGGTAGCAGGGGCATGAAAAAAGCGCCTTTTCCAAGGCGCCTCCTTCAGCGTTCCGATGGGGTTTGCCAGTTTTATTTGGACTGCGGCGGGGCCGGCTGCTGCACCATTTGGTCAAATTTCTTTTTCTGGTCGTCATTCAGCGAGGTGCGCACTTTGGCGATGGTGGCTTCACGCAGCGCGTGGATTTTCTGGACCTTGTCTTCACGGGCCAGCGAGTTGTCCTGCACCACGGTCATGGCCTGTGTGTGCTGGTCTTCCAGCGCGGTTTTCACTTTGGCCTGCTGGTCTGCGGAAAGGCTCAACTGGTCCGCCAGTGACTTGACTTGCTCGTCAATAGTGGCGTGCCCAGCGGGAGCGCCCTGGGATTGCGCTGCCGTGCCGGGTTGCTGCTGGCCTGGCTGCATTGCGCCCGGATTTTGCGCGGGCTGCTGTGGCGGCGCCTGTGAAGGCTGCATGGAGCCTTGCGGCGGTTGCTGTTGCGCGGGCTGCGCGGCCGGGTTGCCGGCTGGGTTTTGCCATGCAAACGCGCCTACAGCAAAAAGAAATGTGCCGGTTAAGACTGCGGTTTTAATGCTTTTCATTGGTCCTTGGTCTCCTTCAGGTGTCTGGCCAGTCCTAGTGTGATGCCTGGTTTTGACGCAAGGAGGGCAAACCAGCTCTCGATTCGGAGAAGAAATAAAGCAGAGATCCTGCTTTAGTTAGCGGCACGGAAAAGGTGGCGCATCAGGAAGTCTGCCAGGTCTTCCAGATTCTTGAAACCAATTATGTTGAACTTGAATTGTTCCGAAACGAAAAAGGGCGTTCGGATAGGGAACGCCCTGGTTTGAAAAATTGTTGCTTCGGGCTATTGATGGGCTTTATCGCCGCCATGTGAATGCATCTGGTCCATGTCTTTCACCATGGCATCGAATTTCGGTTTCTGGTCGTCCGTCAGGATATCGCGCACCTTGGTATGCACCGAATCGTGGATGCTCTTCATTTTGGCATGCTTGTCCTCTTTGGAAATGGAGGTGTCTTTGGTCAAGGCTTCCACTTGCTGCTGATGGTCCTGCAGGATGGCTTTGACCTTGGTTTGCTGGTCCGCGGTGAGGTCGAGTTTGGCGGCAAGCTGCTTGACGTGATCGTCAATGTTGACCATGCCGGAGCCCATGTGGCCGCCATGTTTGTGGTCTCCGCTCTCCTTGGCCGGCGGAGTCTGTTGAGCCAGGGCCGCCATGGCAAGCAGGCCAGCGGCTAGTAAAGTCATGAGTCGCATGAGTTTCATTTTTTTGATTTCTCCATTTCGCTGCTTAACGGAGGCGATTTCAGTTCGCCTGTCGCGGCAGGTGAGCCAAAAGGCCCATGGGCCGCGCGAAAGCCCAGCCCCAATGAGAACACAAATTGCCGCAGATGTGGAGCGGGCGCGGCGGGGTCGCTCAGACAGTCAATTTCATCCCCTGCCGAGAGCTTGTTGTTAGTCTCCGAATCCCTGCTTGCGCATGAATTGCAGCGTGGCGTTCAGGCGGGCATAATCCTGGTCACTGAGCGCGATGAATCGAAAAGGATAAGTGCAGGAGCCGACTTGTGGCGGCAGAAATTCCACCAGTCCGCTCACTGGTCCGGAGAGCGTGTTCACCTTGGCTTCGGCAATGGTCGCGCTGCCAATGCTTACGGGAAATTCGGCCAGGCCGCCGGTGAGCGAGATCTTCTGCAGCACGGCTGAAACCTGATGGCCGCCCAGGTTAAAACGAATGGACTCATTGTTGGGTACACGCACTCGTGGGGAACGCGTCTTGCTTTGCGATTGGGGATAGTGTGGCATGGAGACATCATCCACGCTTTCCGCCGCCGCCAAAAGATTACTGAAGCTGTTGCCCGAAACCGGGATTCGGTCGTGGGCCTCTCATTATGTTGCCACGCTCCAAACCGCTTTGGCGTTTTGCCATTGATATACATTTGCCGGCTCCAAATGCTGGCGGCTCATCGCGCAAGCCGGCCCTCGCCGCTGAATCATTTACCAGCTTCTTGTCGATTGCGATTAACGGAGGAAACCGCTGCATGATGCGACTTCAGAAAAAAGGAAGGGGCGGTTGGTTCAACCGCCGCCCTGTAAAACTTATTTGTATCGCGGAAGTGCAATGTACCATCCGTTCACTCCTTTCGCCGAGTTACGTGGGTACATGCGCGTTGGTAAAGCGGAGTGAATACAATGGAAGGTCCATGGTCCTGCCGATTGAAAAACTGCCGATCGACAAACTTTTTTCGCTGATCGATTTTCTGGGCGTCTTTGTAGGTGCGCTGGGCGGAGCGCTGGCTGCCGTGCGCGACACGCGCTACAAATACGACCTGGTCGGCGTGACCGGGCTGGCGCTGGCTTCCGCACTGGGCGGCGGCATTACCAGAGACCTGGTTCTGCAAAAAGGGCCGCCGCTGGCGTTTGCCGATGCGCGCTATCTCATGGCCGCGCTGGCTGGCGCCGTGATCGGCATGCTGTTCGCGCAGCGGATTGGAAAGAACACCGAGCGGGCCATCATCTTTATGGACGCAGCGGCGTTGGGACTGTTTTCCGTGTCGGGAAGCACGCGCGCCATCAATGCCGGCATGAGCCGGCTGCCTGCACTGTTGCTGGGCGCAACCACGGCCGTGGGCGGAGGGTGCATTCGCGATGTGCTGAGTGGACGCACGCCCAAGATTTTTGAACGCGGCGAACTGTATGCGATTGCGTCGGCCTTTGGCGCAGGCACTTTCCTGGTATGCGATGCGCTCAAACTGCCGCGTGAAATCTCCACCGCTGCCGGTACAGTGTGCGGATTTGGCTTGAGGCTGCTGGCAATGCGCTACCACTGGAAGACGAGGTCGATCAGGGCAGAGTAAGTTTTTCTGAAACCCCGAGCGAAGCGAGGGGATCTTATCGCCGGGACAAATCTGGAGTTTCGCCAACAGCTCTTGGCTTTAAACGCCAGCCGGACGCAACATGACGCAACATGAAGACATGCTAAAGCTCGCCCTCACCAATGCGGCAGCGCATCACTTAGTGCTTCGCGAATGGAGCGTTTTCAGTTTTGGCGAAAGACAGGCTTGAATTGCCGCCGTTCGCTGCCGTGAAATTCGAAAGGCGCTCAGTCTGATGCTCTCTTCGCGGTTGGCGGGGTAAAAGCATCAGGCTCCCTTGCACAATGTTCACCAAAAGAGCCACCAAGACCCGGAGCATGGACCGCAGTAACACTGACTTGCGCATGTGGGGAATGATTGTCGGTGCGATGCAATAGTAGGCGGAGACAAGTCTGGAGCCAAGCCGGCTTTTGAGCAGGGCCTGATCGCGGAACCGCCGCAATATGGCTACCTGAGAGGAACCACAACCATATAGTTCCGTAGCAATAAAGCACTTACTGCTTTGCGGAGTGCCAATCCCTTGATTTGCATCCATCCCCTCTTGCATCCGGCGTGCAAGACGCGACATCGGTGTTCCAAACGCCGACGCTGAAACCATGGTGCCGCAACCAGACTGGCAAGGCGTATGGGAAAATCCCAGGTTACACGCAGTGCATATCATGCCGGTCGAACCATCATTGAGCGGACCGCGTCGAAAGTCTATTCCGCCGCAATTCTGACAGGCAGGCAGTTCATTTTCATGACTACACCTCGGACACGTTGCTTTAGCGATCATGGAATAATCCTCTGGCGAAATGAACCATACTCTATCATGTCCCGAAATTCTTACATTGAACGCGGAAACTTAAAAACTTTAAGCTGAACCGCGTCTTCAAGGATCACTTGTCCCCTACCGTATTCGATTCGAGGCTGTAAAAGCCTCAAGTCTAAATAGCGTTTAATAGAAACGTTTGGCAAAATATTGCGCCACCCTCTACCATAATCCCGTGCTCTAACGTTTTTCACCAACTCAGGTCAAATACCAATATGAAAAGACTGCCCGCCCTCCTGGCTCTGTTTGTCTTTGTTATGGTTTCACTTGCTTCCGCTCAGCCGGCTAAACCTGCTGATCCGGGTCTGCCTTACTCGCCCAGCCTCGATGTTAGCTCCATGGACAAGGCAGTCGATCCCTGCGCGGACTTCTACCAGTATTCCTGCGGTGGATGGCAGAAGAAGAACCCCATTCCTCCCGACCAGGTTTCCTGGGGCGTCTACGGCAAGCTCTACCAGGACAATCTGAACTTTCTGCGCGGCATTCTGGAGCAGGCAGCGGCGGCAAAAGGACAGCGCGACACCGTAACGCAGGAGATCGGTGACTTCTATTCCGCGTGCATGGACGAACCAGCCGTGGAGAAGCTGGGCGCGAACGCGCTGAAGCCGCAACTGGCTGCCATCGCGCAATTGAAGTCGGCACGAGACATGGCGCCCGTGGTGGCGCGCATGCAGCTCAATCTGGGAGGCGTGTTGTTTGGCAGCGGCGCGCGGCAGGACCCTGACAACTCTGAGCAGCAGATTGCCGGCGTGGACCAGGGTGGACTCGGCCTGCCTGACCGCGACTACTACACCAGGGATGATCCCAAGTCGAAAGAGACGCGCGAGCGCTATCTGCTGCATGTGCGGAAGATTTTTGAGCTCCTGGGCGACAAGCCTGAGGCCGCAAAACAGAATGCCGATGCCGTGATGAAGATTGAAACGGCGCTGGCCACTGCATCCATGACGCGAGTGGAACGGCGCGATCCTTACAAGCGCAAGAACAAGATCAAGCTGGCTGATCTGGAGCAGATAGTCCCGAGCTTTGACTGGGCCGCATATTTCCGGGCGCTGAAGACGCCGCAGTTTGAAATCATCAACGTCGCTCCGCCCGCATTTTTCAAGGAACTGGAGGCGCGGCTGAAGAATGAACCTGTCGCCAACCTGCGCAACTATCTGCGCTTTCACCTGGCGAACGGCTATGCTGCGTATCTTTCGGCTGCTTTCGTGCAGGAAAACTTTGAATTCTTTCTAAAATATCTGCGCGGCGCCAAAGAGATGCAGCCGCGCTGGAAGCGTTGTGTGCAATATACAGACCGTGATCTGGGTGAAGCGCTGGGCCAGGCTTACGTGCGCAAGGTCTTCCCGCCGGAGCTGAAGGCCAGCACGGTGGACATGGTGAAGCGGATTGAAGACGCCATGGCATTGCGCATCGGTCAACTGGACTGGATGAGCCCGGAGACGAAAGAGCAGGCGCTGGCCAAGCTGCATGGCATCCGCAACAAGATTGGCTATCCCGAGAAATGGCGCGACTACAGCTCGGTAAAAATCATGCGCAGTGATTTCCTGGGCAATGTGCAGCGGTCCACGGAGTTTGAGCGGCGCCGCAATTTCAATAAGATTGGCCAGCCCGTGGACCATGGCGAATGGGGCATGTCGCCGCCAACCGTGAATGCTTATTACAACCCGGCGATGAATGACATTAACTTTCCCGCCGGCGTGCTGCAGCCTCCGCTCTATGACGCAAAGATGGACGATGCTCCCAACTACGGCAATACCGGCGGCACCATTGGACACGAACTGACCCACGGCTTTGACGATCAGGGCGCAAAGTTTGACGCCAAAGGCAATCTGCGCGACTGGTGGACCAGGGACGACAAGCAGAAGTTTGAAGACCGCACCAAATGCGTGGCCGACCAATATGCGCAATACGTGGTGGTGGATGACATCCATATCAATAGCCGCCTCACGCTGGGAGAAGACGTGGCTGATCTGGGCGGTGAGATTCTGGCTTACATCGCCTGGCAAGGTGCGACGAAAGACAAAGAGCTGAAGCCGGTGGACGGGCTGACGCCGGAGCAGCGTTTCTTTATCGGTTTTGCGCAGTGGGACTGTTCGAATGACCGTGATGAAAACCTGCGGCTGCGGGCCATGACCGATCCGCATTCGCCATCAAAGTATCGCATCAACGGCGTGGTGGTAAACATGCCGGATTTTGCCAATGCATTTTCCTGCAAGGCAGGGCAGCCCATGGCGAATCCGCCGGAGAAGGTGTGCAAGGTGTGGTAGGGAATCGCCGTGATCGCGCGTGATCGGGAAAACTATTTCACCCTGGAGACGCGGTGAAGATCCAAGGATTTTTACCGCGGATCAACGCTGATTCATCGAGCGATCGACCTGCCGAAAGTTTAAGGTTTGTTTTTCTGGGCCGCGAGTGACGCACTCCGCGATCAAGGCGAATCTCTTTTTCCGCTGATAATGCCATTTTGAACGAAGAAATCCACAATATCTTGATACGTTTTTCCCGCCTTTAACACTATGTATTTGGGTTGGGAGTACAAATCCACATAAGAGGAGAGCCAATGCAACTTGTTCGAAAGATTCTTGCAATCGTCAGTATGTTCAGCCTTGTGGCTGTTTACGCACCTGGAATGGCGGCACAACAAGCTACACCGGCCACATCAGAGACATCAACAGCTGCGCCGGCAGCCGGCCAGACGTCCCCGGCAACGCCTGCCGAGCCTGCCAAAATAACGCTCAAAGAAGGAACAGATGTAAATCTGAAGCTTGCCCAGGCTTTAAGCTCAAAAACCGCTGCTGCAGGAGACAGCGTCGAACTGGTTCTCGACCAGGATTTGATCGTTGCTAACTCCGTGGTTGCCAAGAAAGGCTCCCGCGCAGTAGCTACGGTATCGAACGCAAAGAAGGCCGGCATGGCCGGCAGAGGCGGAGAATTAAACCTGCGCCTGGAGTATCTGAAGGCAGGCGATACCAGAGTGAAATTGCGCGGTGTTCAAGCCAAGAATGGCGATAATAAGACAGGAGCGACTGTCGGGTTGGTGGTTGCCTTTGGTGTGCTGGGATTCATGAAGCATGGCAAACAGGCGGAAGTGAAAGAAGGCACCCCGGTCAAAGCTTATATAGATGAAGATGTGCAAGTTGCCTCGCTGGGCCCTGCTCCGGAACCTGCTCCAGCAGCTTCAAATGCTGCTACTGCCGCAAAATAAGCATACACTCCTGAAGCAGGAGAGATTTGCGCTCCCCTGCTTTTCTTCCAAAGCAAATACAATGGAACCCGCGACCTCTCCGCAATCAGGAGATTTTGCAAGCAGCCGTACCAGCAAGTTCTTGACCTCCCAAGGCGCAGTTCGATTGACAGAATGGGTGGTCAGCATACTCGATGCTTTTGAAGATTGTTCAAGCCGGTGATCCCGTCCTGCGCAGGGGTGCGCGGGCATTGCGTCCGAATGAAATCCGCAGTCGCGAGGTCCGCGAGCTGATCGAGCAGATGAAAGAGACCATGCATGCCGCGCCCGGCGTGGGGCTGGCCGCGCCGCAGATCGGGCAGGGCATTCAACTGGCCGTGATCGAAGATCGCCAGGAATACATAAAAGACTGGACGCCGGCCCAACTGGCAGAGCGTGAACGCAAGGTAGTGCCGTTCCACGTGATTATCAATCCCAGGATTGTCCTTCTTGGTGAAGAACGCATTGACGCGTTTGAAGGCTGCCTGAGCCTGGCCAATCTGATGGCGCTCACGCCAAGGTCGCGGAAAGTGCGCGTCGAGTGCGTGGATGAAAAAGGCGAGGCCCGCGTGATTGAGGCCAGCGGCTGGTATGCACGCATCCTGCAGCATGAAATCGATCACCTGAAGGGGACGATGTACGTTGACCACATGTATCCGCGCACATTGATGACGGTGGAGAATTTCACCCGGAACTGGAAAGACAAGCCCATGAGTGAAGTCAAGGCGGCGCTGAAACCGGTCGCGGGCTGAAAGACAGCTTCACGCCTTTCTACCTTGGCGATGCTGGGGAACGCGCGAACTGGCAGGAACAGAAATGGGCTGATCGGGCCTTGGATGTCCTATCCGGTGAGCAGCGCTTTTATGGCATACTTGCGCCCTCCAACCCATTGCAATTAAAGCACCTATTACCTCAGTAATCTTATTTTTCCTCAACTTCCAGCATAAACTGCCGAGTCATGAGTATTGGAAGCCGTTTTATTGTCTTGCTTTTGCTGGTTGCAAGCCTGGGAGCTTCATCGCAAGCCAAGCAACTGGCAGTGATTGTCGACAAGACGAATAGTCTCGGAGGATTGTCCGCCACGGATCTGGCCAAGGTGTTTAAGTTTGACAGCCACAAATGGCCTGACGGACGTCCGGTGATTCTTGTTCTCCGTGATCCTTCCACTCCGGAAATGCAGACCGCGATCCAAAAGCTTTATCACATGCAGGCCGATGAATTTAAGGCGCTGCTGGCAGCACATGCGAGCGGCGTAATCATGGTCCGCTCGGAAGACGAGCTTCTGAAATCGGTGGAATCCATTCCCGGGGCAGTTGGTCTGGTCGACGTGTATTCCATTAATGGACGCGTCAACGTATTGAAAGTTGATGGCAAGCTCCCGCTTGAGCAGGGATATTTCCTTAAAGGCAACTAACAACGCACATGGTCCGCCCGGCGCGCGCCACAATCGTCAAGCCGCGGCAGCAGATGTAAAGGAGTCAACGGATGAAGTCGATTAAAGTTTCCATTCTGGCGGTATTGCTCGTGAGCTTCGGCGTTCGCGCGATTGCGCACGACTCGCCCACGGGCATGCACATCTCCACCAAGTCGCCGCAGGCCCATGCCTTCTTTGAAAAAGGCGTGGAAAAAATGGAGATGCTGCACATTGAGGACGGCTTGCAGAATATGCGTAATGCCGTAAAGGCAGACCCGCAATTTGCCCTGGGCCACATCTTCCTCACGTTTTTTTCGCAGGACCCCACGGAGCAGGTAGCTGAACGCGAAAAAGCGCTGGCCACGCGCGCCTTCGCTGACGCGGAAGAAAAGCTGATCGTGGATTGGCTGGCCAATGCCAGCCAGTCGCGCCTGCTGCCGGCCATCCAGGCAATGAATGAGGCGCTGCAGAGTTATCCGCGTGACAAGCATCTCCACTGGCTTGCCGGATGGTGGCTGCTGTTGGACCACAACCAGGCGCAGCGCGCGGCCGCAATGTTTGAGCGCGTGATTGAAATCGACCCCAAGTTTGCCGACGCCTATAACGAAGCCGCATATTGCTATGCGCGCCAGAACAACTTTGAAAAGTCATTCTCATACATCAAGCGCTATACCGAACTCGTCCCCAATGAGCCGAACCCGCAGGACACGTTTGCTGAAATCTCCCGCATGGCCGGACGGTTTGAAGACGCGCTCACGCATTACCGCATGTCGCTCAAGATTGATCCCACGTTCCATGAGTCGCAGCTTGGACTGGGCGATACTTACGCCCTGATGGGCGACCAAGCCAAGGCACGCGCGGAATACGCCAAGGCAATTGAAACCGCATCGCCGGTGCAGAAAGTGCTGTGGTCATTCCAGGCCGCCGCAACGTATGTGCGTGAGGGCGATCTGGCCTCGGCGGACAAGGCATTCAATGCATCTGCTGAACAGGCCCACGCCAAGGACTTTGCCAACCTTGAGGCTGATGCTTACCGCAGCATGTCCATGTACCAGTTGGAGAGCGCGGCTTCGCTCCGTTTGTTGGCCAGGGCCGAGGCGGTGCTGAAGGAAGAACACAAGGTCCCGCAGTCGCTCTTGAACCAGGAACTGGCGGTAGTGCTGCGTACCCGCGTGGAGCGCGCAATCGCGGGCAGCAACAAGGAACTGGCTGATGCCACGTTCAAGCAGTTGCAGGCACTGGCAGAGGCGAACGGCGCCGATGGCCTGATTGCCAATGCTCTGCACGGCGCAGGCGGCGCGGTGGCGCTGGCTGCGGGCAATTATGCCGAAGCGGTAAACAACTTTGAGGAAGACGACACCAACCCCATCTCCATGCGCGGCCTGATCACTGCCTATGAAAAGAACGGGCAGGAAGGGAACGCGCGGCGTCTGGGGGGCAAGCTGGCGGCGCTGAATGTTCCGCTGATTGAGCAGGCCATGGTGGTGCCGGAATTCCGCAGGCAGCGCGCGGCACTGGCTGCCCGGAGCAACCCCGCGCTTGATCCGCGGGCCAAATATTTGAAATAGCGCTTTTTAAATAGCACGATCAGTGTTAACACCTTCCGCCAAACCTGTTGTGATGTTGGATAGATAAGACAGGTTTGGCTGTTGGTTTTATACCAGCATGATTTGATACGAACTTTTTTGCACAAGAGCGCGTTATCCAGGCCCAACATGACAAAACCTCGATTGCCGGCGGTCATTCTCCTGTTGTCCGCCGTTTCTCTGGCGCATGCCGCCGGAATGGAAATCACAACCAAGTCACCGCAGGCGCGTACCGCGTTTAAAGACGGCATTGCCAAAATGGAGACGCTGCACCGTGAGCAGGCGCTGGAAAGCTGGCGCGCGGCCGCCAAGGCCGATCCTGAATTTGCCCTGGTGCATGCTTTTCTGGCCATGCTCTCGCGCGATCCGGTGGAGCAGGTAACGGAACGCGACCAGGCGCTGGCGACAAGAAATTCCGCGGGGCCGCAGGAGCAGCTTATTGTTGACTGGGTGGCCAACGCCAGCCAGGGCCGCTGGGTCCCGGCCATCCAGGCGATGAATGAAGTGCTGCGCGCAAATCCGCAGGACAAGCACCTGGCATGGCTCGCGGGACTGTGGCTGACTAACCAGCGGCAGTCTGAACACGCCATCAAGATGTTTGAGCGCGCCACCAAACTTGATCCTAAATTTGCCGATCCATGGAACCAGGCCGCCTATTGCTATGCGCGGCTGCGCAATTTCGATAAAGCATTTACCTACATGAAGCGCTATGCGGAGCTGCTGCCCAATGAGGCCAATCCCATGGATTCGCTCGCCGAGATCTCCCGCATGGCCGGACGCTTTGATGATGCGCTCAAGTATTATCACGCATCGCTCAAGATCGATTCCGGGTTCATTGAATCGCAGGCCGGCCTGGGTGACACTTACGCTCTGATGGGGGAGGAAGCCCGCGCCCGCGCCGAGTATGCCGCGGCCATTGAGAAGGCCGCAACGCGCGTCCAGAGCGTGAATTTTGCCCTGCAGTCAGCCGCCACCTATGCGCGCGAACAGGACTTTGTCCACGCCGACACGGCGTTTCAGCAGGCCGCGCAACAAGCGCACACCAAAGACCTGGGAACACTGGAAGCTGAGGCGTGGCGCATGATGTCTGTCTACCAGAAAGACAATGCGCGCGCCATGGAGTTGATGGCCAAGGCCGAAGGCGCACTACGCGAGCAGCACAGCATGTCCGCGACGGCGCGCGAGCAGGAGCTGGCCATTATTCTGCGCACCCGCGCTGGGCGCGCCATCCATGATGGCAGCATGAAAGCCGCGCAGAACGCGCTGCACCAACTGCAGAAGCTGGCCGCCGGCAACAACAGCGGACAGGTCCAGTTTGCCTTGCACGGCGCGGAAGGCGCAATCCTGATGGCACAGGGCAAGTATGAGCAGGCGATTTCCAACCTGGAAGACGACGACAAGAACCCATTCTCCATGCAGCGCCTGATTGTGGCCTATACCAAAACCGGCGCGCGTGACGCCGCGGCACGCATGTCCCAGACGCTGGCCCACTACTACGAGCCGACGATCGAGCAGGCTGTTGTGGTCCCTGAATTCAATAAGGGGCTGGTGGCCATGAAAGACAAAAACTAGCCAACAGGGACGTGAGCTTACCGCGGAACGATGACGAGCGATTTGTTTGCGCCGGCCCAGGCTGCGTTGTTGTTGCTGCATCGTGTAACATCTCATGCGGAAAGCCAATGAGGGCCGCATGGATGTCTATCTGATCGACGGCACGTATGAGTTGTTCCGGCATTTTTTTGCCGTACCCTCCATGGCGGACGCCGCCGGACAGGAAATTGGCGCGGTGCGCGGCGTGCTTACCTCCGTTTTGTCGATGATCGAAAAAGGCGCAACCCATCTGGGCGTTGCCACCGATCACGTGGTGGAATCATTCCGCAACGATCTTTATCCCGGCTACAAGACCAGTGAAGGCGTGGCCCCGGAGCTGCTTTCGCAGTTTCCTATTCTTGAGGAAGCCCTTCAATCCATGGGCGTGCTGGTGTGGCCGGAAGTATATTTTGAAGCCGACGATGCGCTTGCCTCCGCCGCGGCTGGCGCCGCAAAAGACGTTCATGTGCGGCAGGTGTTCATCTGTACGCCCGATAAAGACCTGGCGCAGTGTGTGGCCGGAACACGCGTGGTCCAACTGGACCGCCGGCGCGATATCCTGCGCGATGAAGCGGGCGTGGTGGAAAAATTTGGCGTAAAGCCGCAATCCGTTCCCGATTATCTTGCCGTGGTGGGTGATACAGCCGATGGCTATCCCGGCGTAGCGGGCTGGGGAGCAAAAGCCGCGGCCCAGGTGTTCTCGCAATATCCGCACCTGGAAGACATTCCGAAAGAATGGAAAGAATGGCATCCTACGATCAAGAGAGCGCGTGGCCTGGCGGAATCATTATTCAGCGCATGGGACGATGCTCTCCTGTTTCGCACCCTGGCAACTTTGCGACTGGATGCGCCAGTCTTTGATTCGGTAGAAGATATGCGCTGGCAAGGGCCGCGCGCCAGCTTTGAAGACACCTGCAAGCGTCTGAAAGCGCCTGAACTGCTGCGGCGCGTGATGGCAGCGAGACCAGCGCACAAGGCATAGCACCGGTCTGGAGCCAGACCAGGATTGCCGTCCGCAGTTATGCCTCTGACTTTTGCGCCGCACGCTTTCTTACTTTCCGGTTGATTGCAGTTTGTCCGCCGCGTCCAGCACCTGGGCCATGAAGTCAGCCAGTTGCCACTGCTGCTGCCATGTTACTTTATCTCCCATGTCCACGTGGGCCAGCGCCGGGCTGACGAGAGCGACCCTGAGCTGATCTGGCGGGACGTCTTTTGCCAGCCAAAGCGTTTCCGACGAAGGAATGATTGTGTCGCCGGCGCCATGCAGCAGGTAGACGGCGGTATGCAGTTGCTTGAGTTGGCCGTGCGGCGAGACGGCGTCCATCTCGTCTTTATGCAGTTTGATCTCCGCCAGCAGCGGCTCCCGCAACTGATCGCGGTGATGCAGAAGCAGGGCAAGTTCTTTTTGTCCGGCGGGGCTCAGACCGGCCGCGGCCTTCATTGCGTCAGGCAGCTCCCACAGCCATTGGCGTAGCGCTTCTCGCGCGATGGGAACGTCCTGCGGCGAGAAAAAATCCTCCAGATGCGAATACGCGAGCACCAGCACGCCGTATTCATGGGCCTGGAAAGGCGCGTCGCTGCCGTCGGGCAGGGTAATGACGTTGGCGGCAAAAGAACGGGCCACGCGCCCCATATCATCATGTGCTCCAATGGCGACCACAAAACCGATCTTGTCGCGGAACTCGGCGCGATTCGCAGCCAGCAGTGAGAGGCCGCCGGCAAAGCTCAAGCCAATCACGCCTACCGTTCGATTCATGCGCTGGCCCAGCACCACGGCAGAGTTGCCAATCATATCGACCGTCCGCGCAGTCACCCGGTAGTCTGCCAGGTCCTGCAATTCCGGCGTCATCACCAGCACGCCTGCGCCTGCCAGGGCGCGGGCCAGGTTCCACATGCGCGGATCGGAAATTCCCAGATGATGTACGCCGTGCAGCAGCACCACCCCACCAGGATTTTTTACGTCCTGTGGAATATACAGCCGATAGCGCAATGTGCCCTGCGTTGTCTGCGCGATGCCATCTTCTTCCTTGAAAGGATGGTTGGCAAAGCTGGCGGCAAAGCCCTTGGATTGCGGATTGCTGAAGCGCAGCAAAAGTGAAATGGCGCGCAGGTGCGGCCCAACAGGATGCAGCAACACCGCGCCAGTAAAGAAAAAAGACGCCACCAGCACAAACAGAAAGATAAAGACTTTTTGCTTACGCGTGAACCTTGCCACCTAGATCTCCAGGATGACGGGCATTATCAGGGGCCGACGTGCAGTTGTCTTCACGATAAACCGTTTCAGGTCGGCGCGGATTTTTTCCTTGATCACGCCATAGTCCGCTTTTTCTTCCGGTGTGGACCCATCGAGCGTGGCGGAGACAATGCGCCGCGCCTCGCGCACAAAGCCTTCTTCCGAACCGGCGGCAAAGCCGCGCATCACGATCTCCGGGATCGATTCCACCGTTCCCTTAAGCTTGTTGATGGCGATGATCGGCAGCACAAAGCCGTCTTCACTCAGATGGCGGCGATCTTTAATCACCAGGTCTTCCACCACGTCA
>DATBCN010000234.1:0-9084 GCA_036270475.1 Candidatus Angelobacter sp.
GCCTTAAGTTCCTGGCCGTTGACGTTGACCGCGCCGCGCGCCACCTGCACCCAGGCATAACGTCCCTCGCGGATTGAATGCTCCACTGAGTCGGTTTTGCCCAGCACGGTGGTGTAAAGCTCCGCGTCCTGTGACAATTTCACCGCGCTGCTGCCATTGCCGCCACTGGGTGACGCCACCAGCTTCAACTTGCCTTGCTTCTCTTCCGCCGGAATGGCTTTCTGCTCGTACATCGGCTTCAGGCCGTCTTTTTCCGGCAGTATCCATATCTGGTAAAGATGGACCGGCTCGGTCTTCGAGTGATTCAACTCACTGTGCCGGACTCCGGTGCCGGCGCTCATTTTCTGCACTTCACCCGGACGAATCACCGATCCCGTGCCCATGCTGTCCTTGTGTTCCAGCGACCCTTCCAGCACCACCGTAATAATTTCCATGTCACGATGCGGATGCGTTGGAAAACCGTAGCCCGGCTGCACCCAGTCTTCATTGATCACCCGCAGGCTGCGGAACCCCATGTGCTTGGGATCGTAATAATCGCTGAAGGAAAATGTGTGATACGTATTGAGCCAGCCGTGGTCGGCATGGCCGCGTTCCTTGGCCCGTCTTACCTGAATCATTTTGTCTCCTTGGTTTGCCCGCCTTATGCCTTGCTGGGCGCGGACTCAGGACTGGCGTAGGCAAGCACCAGCAATCCGCCTATGATTGCCACGTTCTTCAAAAAATTGATCATCTGTTCCTGCTGCTGCGCCGCCGGGATGCCCCAGAAATGGTGAAAGACCAGCGTGACCGGAACCAGCCAAATCGCGATGACCAGCGCGGCATACCGCGCCTTGAATCCGGTCAATACCAACAATCCGCCGCCGATCTCAATCAATAGCGTGATGACCAGCGCCACCGTGGCCAGCGGAATGCCCTGGCCCGCCATCATGCCCGCAACATCATGAAAATGCGGCAGTTTACCCAACCCGCTCAGGATAAAAATCGCACTCAACAGCACTCGCCCCAGTACCAGTAGCCATTTCGATTGCATGTTTCATTCTCCTCAAATGAGATTGGTTGTTGCCGGCCCCTGTCTTGTTCCCTTGCGTTAGATGATTTGATGTCAAAATAGTTTCATGGACCTTGCCGGGCTTTCCGGACGGGCCTACTGTTTTTTCTCGCTCTTGGCCGCGCCGTTCAAGTTAAGGATGGGCAGCAGGCTGCTGTAGTCGTCAGTCCATAGGCGCAGGTCTTTGCGCGGCGCGATGTCGGCGCTGGCCTCAGCCACCTTGGGCAAGGCAAGAAACTTTTCATCGGATGTCACCAGGACCCAATCCGAGGCAAAAGCGCCAGTTTCGTCGTCCTGCGGGCTGGAGATGATCGCGGCATGCAGCCCGGCATGGTCTGCCTGCGCCTGCACCACGGGCGCCAGATCAAGATACTGGTTAGAAATATGAAATGCGATGATCCCGCCCGGCCGCAGATGGCGCTGGTAAAGCTGGATGGCTTCCGCGGTGATGAGATGGACGGGGATCGCGTCGCCGGAAAACGCGTCCACGGCGATCACGTCATAGTGCTCCGGCGGCTCTGCTTCCATGGAAAGGCGGGCGTCCCCATGGGCAATCTCAATGCTGGCCTTTGATTCCCGCAGATAGGTAAACACGTTGTGGGCGATGGTCTCCACGCTGGGATTGATTTCATAAAAGCGAAACACATCACCGGGACGCCCATAGGCCGCCAGCGTCCCCGCCCCCAACCCGACCGCGCCCACGCGCCTTGCTCTGCCGGCGCAGCACAGGTCCAGCGCCAGTCCAATTCCGGAGTTGTGCGTGTAATACGTGGTCGGATCGGCGCGGGATTCATCGTTCAAAAAAAATTGCGTGCCATGCTGGATGTTTCCGTGGACGAGTGTGCGAAACATTCCAGCATCGTCAGTGGATTCTTCCGTGACCCGCAGCGTGCCGTAAAAGCTCCGCACCTGAACAATGGCGTTTTCACCGGAGACGCGCACCTGCTGCACCACCACAACCAATAATATAATGGCGGCGGTGGGCCAGAACAGCCGCCAGCCAAGATGGTCTTTCCACATGAGCGCGGCGGCCAGCGCGGCCATATACACCAGGCTCCATGCCAGTTCATAACTGCCGCGAAAAATCAGCGGCGCCCATATTCCCACAAACATTGATCCCAGCGCGCCGCCGGCGGCAATCAGCAAATAGTATTGCGTTGTATAGCGGGGTGAAGGCCGCCGCCGGTAAAGCTCTCCGTGGCAAAACAGACAGGCAATAAACAACGTGATGCAGAAAAGCGGGACGGCAATCTTAATGGCGACATCCTCATCAGGGTTTGCGATCAGGTACCCTACGCTGCCCAGCGCGACTGGAAGCAATCGCACGACCAGCCAGCGCGGATAAAACTTTTCTCCCGCGAAGGCGATTACAAAGGTCAACAGGTAGACGGTGAGAGGAATGATCCACAGCAGCGGAATGGCGGCGATGTTTAGGCTTAAATGGCTGGTGACCGCGGAGAGCAAGAGTGATCCGCACGCCGCGCTCGGAAGCCACAAGCCTCGATCGATGGGCGTAGGCTCGTAAGCTGGAATTGTTGACCGCTCATCCTGCGCGGGCTGTATCTTCGCCGGACCGCTAAGGCTGATAGCGCCGCAAACCACGGCAAAAACCAGAAATCCCATGGACCATGCCATGGTCTGCACCCGCAGACTGAAATATGGTTCCACCACCGCTGGGTAGGCAACCAGGGCCAGCAACGATCCGAGGTTGGAAAGCGCAAACAACCGGTATGGCGGCGTTGGAGCAGCAGCGTCCGGGGCACCGGAAACTTCCCTGCCGGCGCGCGAAAACCACGCCTGCAACAACGGATTAGTTGCCGAGAGCACAAGAAACGGCAGGCCTATGAGGGCCGTCAACATCGACAGCACACTTAAAACAGGCCGCAGCGTGGACGCCTGTGGATGAGGATTGAGATTCATGGCCGCCTGGACCAGGCTGGCGATCAGCAGCAGTCCATAGACCAGCGGCTGCAGGTTGCGCGAGAGCCTGGTGGCAATCCAGTGCGCGCAGAGATATCCCAGAAGCAACGCCGTCTGGAAAAAGACAAGGCAGGTAATCCAGACCGCCGACGAACCGCCCAGTAGAGGAAGCAGGCGTTTCCCGGCCATGGGTTCCACCAGAAAAAGCAGCGAGCTGCTGAGAAAAATGGCGGCAGCATAGAGAATGGCACGTTGGCGCATGAGCGAATTAAGATAGCAAATCGCCGTGAGCGCCGCCATCGCCGTGAGCGCGCGTGATCGAGAAGTCAATTCTCATACGCGACACGGAGACGATGGGATTGGCAGAAACTGCCAGAATTGAATTCTCGTCACTACTGCGGTTCCAGAGTTGCTGTATCCTTCTCGGGGTGGAGCAAGGCTCTTATGCCGGCATTTTATGCCTGCGGTAACCTGGCATCCATTGTCGGCTTTAGCCGCCGAGGTAAGCCTGTCTGGGTACATTAACCTGGGAAGCGCTCTAGCGCCTGGGCATGTCAGTAGGCGCTTCCACAAGTCTCAGGCGAGAGAGGACTATGCCTCTGCTTCCTCTGCTCCTCTGCGTTTCAAGGGTTTGCGGTTCTCAGTTTTGTCAATCTTTGGCAATTCCGGCGATTTTGGCAATCTGCCTTGGTCGCCTTTGCCCAGTTTGCGGCAGAGATCGCCGAGTTGCATTTGCTCGTCAGCCTTCAGGCGGCCCAATATTTCCGTGATGCGGCGGGCATGTTCAGGAAAAATCCTGGCGATCAGCTTTTCGCCGGCCGGCGTGATGCTGGCCAGGACAAAGCGCTTGTCCTTGCCCGGATGGTCTCGCCTGACCAGGCCGCGCTTTTGCAGATTGTCAACCACCAGAGTCAGGTTTCCGCTGCTGGTAAGAATGCGCCGCGCCAGCTCGCCCAAACACTGCGGCCCCACATGAAACAACGCCTCCAGCACCGCGAACTGGCTGAGCGTAAGGCCCTCTTCCTCCAGTCCAACACGCGCATAGGCAAACGCGGCACTGGCCGCGCGTTCCAACTTGACATATGCGCTGAGCGCGCGCTCCTGCGCGGGTGTTCCTTTGAATTTCTTGGGCATCTGTTTGCTTGGGCACAAAACTGACCGGGAAATTTACCGCAAAGGGCGCAAATGAAACATGTATAAAGACCGGCCGCGATTAAACTCAAACAAAGCGAGTCCTTGTGTGAGTCGTGTTGCACTCGCGAAATTCGCGGCCCAGGTTTTTATTACCCAATGAACAAATCACCCATTTACGGAACCTTTTTCGCTACGCGGCTGAATCTCTGACTTTGCCTTCTTCGCGTCCTTTGCGGTGAAACGTTTCTTACTGAATATCGAACTGCTCCGGATGCAACAACGGATCGGACTTCACCAACACTGTCTGCTTCACCAGTTCTTCCATCTCCTGGAGCCAGCGTCCATTGTTGCCTTTGAGCGCCTTACCCACTTCAGGATTCACCCGGACCATCACATCGCGCTCAAAGTGCCGCGCCATTTTGCGCAACTCAACGTAAATCTCATTGCACACCGTGGTCACGGACTTGATCATTCCCGTCGCCGAACACGTTGGGCATGGCTGTCCCAGCGTGCGCTCCAGTGACTGCTTCACGCGCTTCCGCGTGATCGCCACCAGGCCAAAATCATTGAACTGCAGGACCTTTGACGGCGCGCGATCGGCCTTCAACGCCTCTTCCAGCGCCTGCATTACTTTAGCGCGGTTGCGGCGCTCGTCCATGTCAATAAAGTCGATGACGATAATGCCGCCCAGATCGCGCAGGCGTATCTGCCGCACAATCTCCTTGATGGCGTCAATATTGGTCTTGACGATGGTGTCTTCCAGGCGCGCCGTCTTGCCCACGTATTTGCCGGTGTTGATGTCGATTGCCACCAGCGCTTCCGTCTGGTTGATCACGATGTAACCACCACTGCGCAGCCAGACCTTGGACTTGAGCGCCTTGTTGATTTCATCCGTAATGTTGAACTGCTCAAACAGCGGCGTGTCTTTGCTGTAAAGCTTTACGCGCCTCACCAGCGACGGTTGGAATCGGCTGACAAAACGCAGGATGCGTTCGTATTCCTGCTCGGTGTCCGCCCAGATGGCGGAAAAGCTTCCGCTTACCTGGTCGCGCAGAATGCGCTCCACCAGATTCAAGTCGTGATAGATCAATGCCGGCGCTTTCGATGTTTCCGCGCGTCCCCTGATCTCAGTCCACAAATTAATCAGGAAGCGGATGTCGTTGCGCAAGTCCTGCTCTTCCGCGCCCGCGGCCGCCGTGCGGACTATGAATCCGCCCTGTGCGTCGCCGCGTTCACTCAATGCAATCCGTTTCAGGCGATGGCGCTCTTCTTCCGAACCAATTTTCCGCGAAACCCCGGTGTGATGCACCGTGGGCATGTAGACCAGATAGCGTCCTGGCAGCGCAATGTGGCTGGTAATGCGCGCGCCTTTTTTCGCGATGGGTTCTTTTGCAATCTGCACCAGGATTTCCTGGCCTTCTTTCAACAAGTCGCTGATCGCTGGCAGCGAGCGCGATGACTGATGGCGCTGCGGGCGTCCGCGCATGCGCCGTCCCGGAGGGCCGCCACGGCGTCCCCCTCTGCGGTCCTGCGGCCTGCGGTCCGTGCGTTGCTGATAGCCAGCGGCTGCCGGAGCGCGCTGTTCCGCGCTTGCGCCTTCCAGTTCTTCGTGTTCCTCCGCGCCTTCTTCTTCGCCGTTTTCTGAATCTTCCTCTTCCAGGCCAAAAGCCTCTTCCACCTGCTCCAGTTCTTCCGGCTCAAGTCCTTCGGCTTCATATTGTCCGGTAGCGCGTTCGTTCACTTTCGCGTCGCGCACCGCTTCCATCAGTTCGCTGCCCATCGGGACCATCTGCTCGCCCGCCTGGCCCAGAACTTCTTCTTCCAGCTCCTCAAACTCTCCGATGTCAGGATCTTCTTCAAAGCCGGGGATGTCGCTTTCCTCTTCTTCAATCTCTTCTTCTTCCATCACGCCGCGGGCCTGCTGCGCCGGACCCTGCGTGGAACTCGCCGGAGACCACGCTTGCTGCTCCTGCGCTGGAGACTCAAGCGCCGAGTCAAGATGCGTTGCGGCTTCAGCCTGGTCTTCTTCGTCAAGCTCCGTTTCTTCCATCTCAGTTGTTTCTTCCACAACAGCGGAGGAGCCAAACGCGCTGGCCACGTTCATGCTTTCAAAACGATGCTCATCCGGCCCGGAAGCTGGCGGCTCTTCGTCTTCAAAGGTGGTGACACTTGGCGGGGCGCTGGCTACAGGCGCGGGCGGCGCAGGCTCTCTGCGATGGAAAACCGTGGGCGCTTCCACACGCGCTTGCGCTTCCTCATGCTCCTCAAACTGGCGCGGAACAGGGCCGGTGGATTCTGCATCCTGCAGAAATCCACGCTCTTGTGGTTCAGCGGCGGCTGGCTCTGTTGCGACTGGCTCACGTTCTGCTGTTTCCACGGCATTGCGCACCGGCTGTGTCTTCTTGCCATACTTGGCCAAAGATTCACCCGGAAGCACCATGGAACCGGCGGAAAATGCCGAGGGGTCCAATCGATACTCGGTTGAGGGCTTGGGCCGGGGCGACGCATCCGTTTTTACCGGGGCCTGCGGCGCAGCGGAAGCCGCCATGGACTGATGCGGTTGATATTTGGAAATCGATTCGCCCGGCAGCAGGATTGGCTCCGGCCTCTGTTCGCTCCCCTGCTCAGACCTGCTTTCGTGGCGCGAGTCGCGCCGATTGTCGTAACGCGATTCATGCCGGTCATGGCGCGGTTCGGGCCGCCGCTCGTGGCGTTCCTCGTGCCGGTTATCGCGGCCCTCATGTCTTGGCTCGTGCCGGTCTTCGGCTTGCGGCTCGTTTGCTCTCGGTTCGCTGCTTTCTTCTGTTGCAGTTTCGACTGGCTTTTCGCGGTCACTCCGCTCGCCTGCAGCCTGATCGTTAGATCCGCGATCGGCAAAACGGTCCCGTCCGCCTCTTCCCCGGCGCCGGCGTCCGCGCCATTTGCGCGCGCCTTCCCGTTCCGGCTCCTGTGCGCCGCCATTTTCTCCCGATGCACGCTCGGCAGTTTCCTGGCCTGGTTCGTCCTCCTCTTCCTGGCCTGGTTCTTCAAGCGGAGGCATGATTTCCTGCGCCTCGATTGGTCCGTGATGCGAGTCTGGGCTGCGTACCTCGATGATCGGCGCATTGCGTGAACTTGCTACCGCCTCGCCAATGGCGTCGGCGTCTTCATCTTCTTCCAGTAAAAAATCGGAAACATAAAGGAACGCGTCGCGTTCCAGCCCGATGTTCACAAAGGCCGATTGCATGCCGGGCAGCACCCGCGTGACCCGGCCCTTGTAAATGGAGCCGGCCAGCGTGTATTCGTTTTCCCGTTCAAAGTAAATTTCTGATAGTTGGTCTTCTTCCACCACCGCCACCTTGGTTTCATGCGGCGTGGAAGAGACAAATAGTTCTTTTGCCATGGATCTTCTCCGGTTTCTACCGGTGTGAAGAAGGCGCGGGAGGGTCCAGAAAAAAGGTCAGGATACCGGCGTTTGCGGCGCTGGATGACTGGCTGTAAGTGCCCGGAAATTCAATCTGATCTTATGCAGGAAATACAATCCGGCGGCGGCGAGTAAGTCTCTCCGGCCAACCTCTGCAATCTGCCTATGACTTGTTTGAAAAATCTGTGCACCTTTGCACTCCGGGTTTGTGGCCACACTGCGGTCCCAGGTAAGCGCTGTTGTCGCGCCAGCTTGGATAATTCCCGCGGGGCCGTTCCCTGCCCGGCAATGCTTTCTGATACTCTCCGGCTTCCCCTTCAGTTTGCCGGCGCCCTCTTTTAACGTCAGGGCGTTAACGTTCAATCTTGAAAAATCTTGTTGCTATCGCGCCTCTTGACGCGGTTTCGATTCCCTTGTCAGTTCACGAAACGTCGCATTCGGATATTCATCACAATACCCAGCGCCAGAAACATGAACAACACTGAAGATCCTCCGTAGCTCATCAGTGGCAAAGGAATACCGGTGACGGGCATAAACCCAACCACCATTCCAGCGTTTACCAGGATGTGGAATAGCAAGACCGCCACCACACCCATCACCACAAAGCCGCCCGCGCTATCTGGCGCGGTCTGCGCGTTATGGATCAAACGCATTAATACCATGAAGTATAGCAGTAGTAAGGCCACTGCGCCCACAAAGCCATGCTCTTCTGACCAGGCGGCAAAAATGAAGTCAGTATGCGGCTCGGGCAGAAAGGAACCCTGTGTTTGCGTGCCTTTTCGCACACCTTTACCCCAGATACCGCCTGAACCCACGGCAATCTTGGATTGCTCAAGTTGATACCCCGTCTTCTGCGAATCGGCCTCGGGATGCAGAAAACTGGTCAAACGGTCTTTTTGATAGGGCTTAAGGCCATAGTGCCAGACCGTGGGCATCAACACGCCGGCAACCACCAGAATAATGACCGCATGGCGAAGCTGTATGCCGCCAAGAAATAGTCCCATCAACGCGACGGGAACGTAAGTAAGCGCGGTCCCCAGATCAGGCTGCTTCAGTACCAGCAGCATTGGCACTCCAGCGATCAGGCCGGCTTTTACTACGTCGGAGAGTGATGCCTCGCGGTCGCCCTCTCCGCTGAAATACTTCGCCAGCATCAGGATCAGTACCAGCTTGACCCATTCCGAGGGCTGAAAGTGTTGTCCGCCGGGAAGCTGTATCCAGCGCCGGGCGCCCAGATATTTCTTGCCGAAAATGGTCACGGCCAGCAATGACACCAGCGAAGCAACATAAAACCAATGGGCGTTTTCGAGCAGTATTTGATAGTTGATGAGGCTTACCGCCAGCATCACTGCCAGACCCGCCATGATCCAGTAGACCTGGCGTATGTGCGCGCCGGCAAACTTGGTCCCGTAGGTGGTGCTGTAAATCTCCAGCACGCCCAGAGCGCAGATCAACAGCACAAAAGTGAGCAACACCCAGTCAAAATCTCGGAAAGAGATAAGCCGCCGCATCAGTCTCCGCCCGCCAAGCCTATTGCCATCGTCCCTACGGACTTCCGCGCTTTGCTCTTGCCCATCTT
>DATBCN010000235.1:0-5617 GCA_036270475.1 Candidatus Angelobacter sp.
CGCGTTACCGGATCGCGTTTGGCATCTTTCTCGCGTTCTGCGTCAGGGCGATACAACCGCTCATCGTCAGAAAGCGAATGCGAGTAAGGACGAATGACGTGGCCATGTATCATCGCCGGGCCTTTTCCAGCGCGAATGTAATCCACCGCGCGTTTACAAGCAGCGTATGAAGCCACTATGTCCGTGCCGTCACATTCTTCCAGAAGCAGGTTGGGAAAATTGCTGAGCAGCTTTGACACGCTGCCACCCGCCGTCTGCACTTCCACCGGAACGGAGATGGCATAGCCGTTATCTTCAATCATAAAGAGGACGGGCAGCTTCAGATTGCAAGCCGAATTCATGGCTTCCCAGAACTCGCCTTCGCTCGTTGTACCGTCGCCGGCGGAGCAGTAAACCACCTCATCGCCCTGGAACGTCACATCCTTGAACTGGCGGTAGTCGCCTTCATGCTTTGCGGCAGATTCAGGATGTTTGCTGAAATAACGCCCCGCTTCCGCACAGCCAACGGCCTGCAGAAACTGGGTGCCGGTCGGAGAAGATTGCGTCACGATGTTCAGTTTTTTGTGCCCCCAGTGTGAAGGCATCTGGCGTCCGCCGGAGCTAGGATCATCCGCCGCGCCCACGCCCTGCAGAAGCTGTTCATAGGGAGTCATGCCCAGGGCCAGGCACAATGCGCGGTCACGATAATAAGGGTAAAACCAGTCATGACCTGCTTTAAGATTCAGCGCTGCCGCCACCGTCAGGGCCTCATGTCCCGCGCTGGAGATCTGGAAGAAAATCTTCTGCTGGTTTTTCAGGACCTTTTCCCGATCGTCCATCCGCCGCGAAAGATATACCAGGCGATAGCTTTCCACCAGTTGCTGGCGCGTCAGCCCTTCATAGGTCTTCTCGGTCTTTTTCTCGGTCTGTGCGACCGGCATCTCGGCCACGGCCAAAGCATTTTTCTTCGCGTCAATTTTAGTTACAGCCATGGGTCTCCTTAAAGCAAGGTGGGATCATCGGGACGTACTCGGGAGTACCATCCATTTTAAATCCTAAGACGTTTACCGGGATATACTGAAAATGGATGATTCGCAAAAATCGGCCCATCCCCGGGCACACCGCCAAACTGCTTATTTTTGACCTCGATGGTACGCTCGTGGACTCCCGCGAGGACCTAGCCAACTCCATCAACGCCATGTTGGGCCACTTCGGCAAAAAAGAGCTGCCGCATGAGGTAATTGCCAGCTACATAGGGGACGGCGCCCCCATGCTGGTGCGGCGCTCCCTGGGCGACCCCGACGATGAAAATTTTGTTCAGGACGCGCTGCTCTACTTCATGGCCTGGTATCGCGAACACAAACTCGATACAACTTATGTTTATGAAGGCATCAGGGAATCGCTGGACGCCATCCGAAAAAGCCGGGATGGAGGCCCTGCACAAGAAGCTTCGCTCAAGATGGCCGTCCTGAGCAATAAACCCGTTGGCCCTTCGCGAGCTATTGTGGAGGCGCTTGGGCTAGGGCCATATTTTTTCCAGATATATGGCGGCAACAGCTTCCACACCAAAAAACCCGATCCCGCCGGTGTGCAGGCGCTGCTGGAAGAGGCCGCCGTTTTTGCCGAAGAGACCATCATTGTTGGCGATTCTGATATTGATGTGCTCACCGCCCGCAATGCCGGAATCTATAGCGTGGGCGTCACCTACGGTCTTGCACCGCATACACTGGAAGATGCGCCGCCGGATGTGTTGATCGATCATCCGCGGGAGCTGGCCGACGTGCTGGGGCAGCGCGAGCAGTGCAGGTTGGAGTTCACAGAGTAGTGGCAAGATTTCAAATTTCAAATTCGCCTTGTTTGGCATTCTGGTAATTTTGGCAATCGTCTCTTAACTTCTGGCTTTCCTCCTCTGCTTGCTCGTCTGCTTTTTGCGTTCAGCATGAGCTTCATCCTTGCCCCTTAGCTCCTTCTCCCGCGCCTGCCCGACTTTGCCATAACGGTTCCAGTCGTCAAGCTCAGTGTTGTGCATTGTCTCCAGCAGCTCCCCGTTGATTTCCGACTGCAACTCCTGGGTAAGCCCCTGGTAGAGCCGGGCCGATTTCACTGGAATAACACCGCTCTCCTGCAACGTGTGGCAATGCGCCACAATCGAAGCAAAAGAGCGGTTGAGCCGGTACAGAGTGTGATAAATGTGGAGTTTTTTGGTAACGTCAAAAGCAGCCATGCTGCCTCCCTTGTAGGTAGTTTTGGTCAGGGCTGCGTCGGTGTTACTGCACCGGCGCAGCCTGCTTGTGAACCTTATACGCGCAAATAATAGACGAAAGCAATAGAAAAACGAAATATTTTCACCGACGCGACCCTCATTCTTGAATTCCACTTTACTTTTTAAAGTGCCAGTAACCGACATCGGCCACCAACGCGTCGCAGCGCATAAAAGTTGAGGTCGATAAAGCATAAAAAAGAGAAGAGCGTTTTAACACGCCCTCCCCTTTTTGCCCATGAATCACCCATTACGACCGGAATGAGGTGAATTTTTATCTCAATCAGCTTCTAACGGTCCCCATCCTCGTCGCGCTCGCCGGGTGCAAAAGCCACTCCGCGCAGCACTTCTCCCGCCTGCGCTGAACGGATCGTGGCAAAGCGTCCAATTGGCCGGTCATCATCGTCGCCGCCGTTGGCCTGTGGCAGCGTGGTGGCTCGCAGCAGATCTGTGACTCTTACCAGTTTGTTCGGATCGGCGCCCTGGTCTCCGCTGGCACTGATGGTGGAGGTGACGGCGAAAATATCGACTGTACCGTTGCGGTTGACTCTGCCGGTGAGGTTGCGGCATCCCCCGGTTGCCGGGTTAAGCGCTGCCGGATAATTGGCAACGCTGTACGGCACACCGATATCCAGCCCGTTCTGCAGGACGTAAGCAAGATGCCAAGCGCCATTGGAGAAAATCCACTTCTGAACGCCGGCTGTGGCTACGCTTGCGGCATCAGCAACATTGCCGTTCACCGGCGGTGTTACCAGCGTGCCATCGCCTTCGTCGCAAACGTACAAAGTGTGCGCGTCAGCGAACCAGACGCCAAACGGAAATGAAACCGCCGCCGGATTGCCTTTCTGGTCCACGCCGCTGGCCAGGGAGGTTGGAAAGCCAGGCAGGATCGTGATGGGCAACGCTGCAAGCTGCGCCGTTGATCCGCTTGGCAGCGTGCCGGCATTGCCAATCTGATATACAGTGTTGATGCCGTTGCCGCCGCTTCCCTTGGTAGCGAACATCGTATTGTTGAAAATCGTCAAGCCGCGGAAGTTGTTGTCCTTGCCGGCTTTGTCTGGCGCGGCATAGCCAACTTGAGTAATGGCAAATTCGCCCAGCTTGTTGATGTTAGACGGAACCGGCGGCGTCTGCCCCGGAACCAGCAGCTCCGCGCCGGTGGAAGTGATCAGGTTGATGCCAACCTGCGTTGTGGTAAGCTGCGCCGACGACAAGCCGCCATTGTTGTCATTTCCGGTCAGGAAATACAGGCCATTTGACTTGAATGCCGCACGGCCGTTGTTGCCGCTGTAGGCGTTTCCATCGGTAATTTGAATGTGCCCCCTGGCGTCCACTTCTGCCACTGACCGGAAATACTGCGAGCTTACCGGGTTAGTGGGATCGACGACGCCCGGCGTGTTGGAATTCGAAACATCGAGTTGATTCGGCCCGGTCACGAAGCCGGGGCCACCGTGGTACCCCACAAAGACAATTGACCTGCCATCGGTTGACCGGTTCAGGGCCAACTCGGATTTTGAGCTGAAACTGGTCACAATCAGGTCGGTAGGGACTGCCAGGGTCCCCAGACGTTCGCCGTTGGTCCTGATGTTGTCCAGGAAAATTGGCGATGTGATGCCAAAGCTGCCATCTTGCCCGTTATTCTTGAAGACGGTGGGATATGTGCCGTCCGCGACCGCTGTCGCGCACTTCACCTTCACTGTTGTGGTGCCGCCCGCAAGTAGCGGCAGCGTGACGGTCTTGGCCACGCAGCCCGGAGGCAATGTCTGTCCCACAGCGATGGTGGAGGGTGTACCCGCATAAACACTGCGGCTCAAGACGAGTGTGCCTTCCTTAAATGCAAAACGGCCTGAACGGCCGTGGTCATCTCTATCGCCGGTCTGTGCTGACATGGATGCCGCAGCCAGAGCCAGCGCGGCGAATATGAGGGTTCTTTTCACTGATATGGCCCTCCATGGGCCCGGCCAAACCATAGCAGCCGGGTTGAGGGCCTTGGTTACACCATTGTTAAAATTTGAACGCCTTGCATTTCTTAACGTAGAGCGCAGAATTTACCGCTGAAAGACGCCGATGACACTTGCTCTGGACTTTTAGTTTTTTGCATTTTGCTCTGCGCTTCTCCGCGTCCTCTATGGTTATTTCTTATCTTCTCGTTGTCAGCACCACTTTGCCTGTCGATTTTCTCTGGCGCAGCATTTCCATAGCCGCAGCCACGTCCTTCAAATCAAAATGCTGTGAAACATGCGGCTTGAGCTTGCCTTCTTCATACCAGTGCAGCAGTTTGCGGTAAGAGTCGCGCAACAGCTCAGGCTTGCGCGCCTGGTATGACCCCCAGTAAAAGCCTATGACGTCAATGTTTTTGACCAGAAGAATATTCGCCGGGGCCTGGGGGATGCGGCCGGAGGTAAAGCCGATAATAATCACGCGGCCGCCCCAGGCAATGCAGCGCAGGCTGGCGTCAAAAGCGTCACCGCCCACAGGATCATAAACCACATCAACGCCGCGGCCTCCGGTAAGGGCCTTTACGCGCTCGCGAATGTCTTCCTGCGAATAATCGATCAGGTGGTCAGCGCCGTGCTGCCGCGCGATCTCCAGTTTTTCCGCGCCGCGGGCGCAGGCTATCACGATTGCGCCCATGGCCTTGCCGATTTCCACAGCCGTAAGCCCAACACCGCCTGCCGCGCCAAACACCAGCAACCACTCACCCGGCTTTAGATGTGCGCGCCAGTCAAACGCGCCATGTGACGTCCCATAGGTTACGGGGAATCCCGCGGCGGAGATAAAATCCATCTTGTCCGGGATTTTGTAAGCGCGATTGGCGTCCACCACAATCTCTTCCGCGTAAGCGCCCGTTCCTGTGAGCGCCATCACGCGATCACCCGCCCGGAGCGCAGTCACACCTGTTCCAACTTCCGTCACACTGCCTGCAGCTTCCATGCCGGGCGTGAAAGGGAAGGCTGGCTTCTCCTGATACTGCCCTGAGATGAGAAGCAGATCGGCAAAATTGATGCCTGCTGCGTGGACAGCTATTCGCACCGCCCCGGCTTTGATCGGGGGTGAAGCTACGTCTTCCACCACCAGTTTCTCCGGACCAGCCCACTCTTTGCACAGCACTGCGCGCATGCGGTCTCCTTTTTTTTGCGAAGCGATATTGTACCGGGAGAAGAAAGTGGTGTCCCTGACGCTGCATTCTTTGGCCGAGTGGCGGCTTATCTTTTAAGCTGCATCTGTACGCCGCACCAGAAGTATGGTCTGGTCGTCCACTTGTTTGCCCCGTGCCAGCGCCCGATTGCGCAACTCTGAGCCAATCTCTTCCAGCGGATTGGCTGCCGCCTGCAACAAAACTTCCTTGAGGGGTTCCATGCCAAGTTCCAGTCCGCT
>DATBCN010000236.1:0-2476 GCA_036270475.1 Candidatus Angelobacter sp.
TCGTTTTTCCAGACCAAGCAGCACCATGCAACGCGCATTATCTATTCGGCCTCCATCGTTACGTTGCTGGCGGCGTCGGGCGTGATGATCTCCTGGATGGACGGCTTCCGCAAAGCCTATGGCATGGCCAACACCTGGAATTTCTGGTACGAGCGGGCAATCGCTCTCTACCTGGTTTTGCTGGCGCTGGTTCCGCTGGGATTTGCCACCATCCTGGTGGCTTTTGGAAATGACGTGGAAAACTGGGTGCAGAGCGGGACCATGCACCTTTTTAAGCCGTTTATCCTGCTGGTGTGGGACGGCGTGCGCTGGGCCATCGCACTGTTAACAGCCATTGCACTGATGGCGCTGATGTATCACCACGGGCTGCCCAAAACGCAATCCTGGCGGCGCGTGCTTCCCGGCGCGGTTTTTGCGGCTGTATTGTGGTTCCCTGCCACCATGCTGTTTGGCTGGTACGTCCGGGTCTATGCCACGTATACGGTGGTCTACGGTTCGCTGAGCGCGGCCATCGCACTGCTGGTGTGGCTCTACATTGTTTCTGTAATCGTTTTGCTGGGAGCGGAGATGAACGCGCAATGGTATCCCAAGACGACGGAAAACGGCGGCACGGAAAAGACGGTGTGACCGAAGTGACGACTTTAGCAAAAGGCCCGGAGATGAGCGCTGCCGCTAGTGCGCGCAAAGCAAAAATCGTATGTACCATTGGCCCGGCAAGCGGCTCAGAGGCGGTTTTGCGCGACCTGATGCGGCTGGGCATGGATGTGGCCCGGCTGAATTTTTCCCACGGAACGCATGAAGAGCACGCGCGGATTATAGATCGCCTGCGCCGGGTTGCGGAAAAAGAAGGGCGCTCCATCTGCATCCTGCAAGACCTGCAGGGGCCCAAGATTCGCACCGGCAGGCTCAAGTACCGTACGCCGATCTCCATTAAGACCGGAGCGCGTCTGGCCATTACTCCGCGCGACATTGCCGGCACCGCCGCGCTTCTCTCTACTACTTTCAAGACGCTGGCCAAAGAAGTTGAGCCTGGCTCTCGCATTCTGCTTGCTGACGGTCTGATTGAGCTTCGCGTGGTTGCCGTCCGCGGAGACGACGTGGAGTGTGAGGTAATCAACGGCGGCATTCTGGGCGAGCACAAGGGAATCAATCTGCCCGGGACCGTGGTGAGCGTCCCTTCACTCACGGAGAAAGACGAGAAAGACCTGGAATTCGGGCTGAAGCACGGCGTGGATATGGTGGCGGTTTCTTTTGTCCGCACGGCTGACGATGTGCGCCTGGTCAAGCGGCTGATCCACATGCACAGCTCTGATGCCTGGGTCATTGCCAAACTGGAGAAGCCGCAGGCCATCGATCCGGCGAACCTGGAAGAGATATTGGACGTCGCCGATGGCGTGATGGTGGCGCGCGGCGATCTTGGCGTGGAGATGCCGCCGGAAAAAGTGCCGATCATCCAGAAGCATGTGATCCGCCGCGCGGCAGACTGGCGCAAGCCGGTCATCACGGCCACACAGATGCTGGAATCAATGATTGAAAATCCGCGTCCCACGCGCGCCGAAGCCAGTGATGTGGCCAACGCGATTCTGGACGGCACGGATGCAGTGATGCTTTCCGCGGAGACGGCAAGCGGCAAATATCCGCGGGAGGCCGTGGCGATTATGGCGAGGATTGTGCTTGAAGCGGAATCAGCCAAGGAAGAGACAATGCCGCGGCGCCGCATGCATCGGCACCTCTCCATATCGGAGACGATCTGCGAATCGGTGGCGCATGCAGCCCAGGACCTGGAGATAAAAGCTATCGCTGTTTATACAGAAACCGGGACCACGGCGCGGCTGATTTCCAAATACCGCCCCAAAGCGCCGGTCTATGCCTTTGCGGCGAGCGCCACGGTAAACGCACGGCTGAATTTGATGTGGGGCGTCTTACCGCTCTCCTGTGAGATGACGCCCAATGCCGAGGACATGGTGGCGCGGGCTGAAACCTATCTACTGCAGCGGCACGCGGTGCAGCCGGGAGACGTGATGGCCGTGGTGGCGGGGACACGCAGCAGCAGCGGCTCAACGAATTTTTTACGGCTGCATGTGGTGGGCACGGGCGACCATGCCGCACCGGGACGCGAGGAGCGCCGCAAAAGTCAGAGGACAAAGCCGATGGCGGTGGAGAGACGAAAACGCTAAAGCAAATAGCAACTGGCAAATAGCAACTGGCCCAGCTAAAGCTAAATTAGCTTCGACTTTTTTCCAGAACTAGCGCAGACCGCAACCGATAAGAGAATGCACAACGACTGTTCGGCTAATTGCCATTTGCTAATTGCTCAATTCACCCATCCCCCCTTATTACCTCCGTTCGTCTTGTCTTTATCTTCCGGCGGGCGGAAGTTGCCGTGTTCATCAAAGTAATCCGATGAGTCCTGATTGTGTTTGCGCATATAGACCTGGAATTTCTTGCCGGCACGGCGGCGCTTCCAGCGGTGGTA
>DATBCN010000237.1:0-4630 GCA_036270475.1 Candidatus Angelobacter sp.
CCTGGGGAATGACGTTTGGGAACACGCCTACTATCTGAAGTACCAGAACCGCAGGCCTGACTATTTGAAGGCCTGGTGGAACGTGGTGAACTGGGATGCAGTGAATAAGCGCTTGGCCAAGGCTGACAGCTTCTTTAAGTAAACTTTTTGTTTTTCAGTGGGCCGTCCCTTGCTGGGGGCGGCCTTTTTGTGTTCTATTTTGTAACGCGTAAACCTCAAGTGACACTACCTTGGTGCGGGAAATGCACACTGAAATGTGCTATAAAATGCGTGCGAACCCCCCTGAAAAATTGAAAAAAATTCTAATCGACAGATGAGGTGTGTCTTGAACAGATTCTTAGCGGGAACCTGCGTGCTTGTGTTTGCTTTTATGGCGTTAGGTTCTGCAAAAGCCCAGGATTTTAACGGATTCTATGTGGGTGGCAATGGCGGAGGCGTCTTTGGACGCGACAGTGTGCAGACCAGCCCAATTTTTAGCCCCACCGGCTATTTTGCCTCGACCAGCACTCCGGCCATATCCGCCGCCAGCACCCAGCAGATCAAGCAAAACGGGTTCACGGCCGGCGGACAATTCGGCTACAACCACCAATGGGACAACTTTGTAGTCGGTTTGGAAGTGGATTTTGGCCGGGCCAGCTTTAGCGGCACTGTATCGGCCACGCAGACCTATCCGTGCTGCGCGCCCACCACTTTTACTATCGCCCAAACTGCTGAGAGCAACTGGCTGTTCACGGCCCGCCCCCGCATGGGCGTTGTCTTTGGCCATGTGCTCGCTTATGGGACCGCCGGACTGGCAGTGACTAATTTGAAATACAGCGCGCTGTTTACTGATACGTTTGCCACCGCGCATGAAAGCGCCAGCATTGACGACAAGAGGCCCGGATGGGCAGCGGGCGGCGGCTTGGAAGTTGCAGTTACCCACCACTGGTCCATCAAGGGCGAGTATCTCTATGCCGGCTTTGGCAGGTCCACCGTGACCAGCACGAACCTCACGGCTTTTACGCCGCCCATCGCGTTTCCCACCAATATATTCACGCACACGGTCGATCTCAAAATGCAGATCGCGCGCGGTGGAATCAACTTCCGTTTCTAGGCGACAGTACCACGATAGAAAAGGGCCGCTCTCCGGAGCGGCTTTTTTATTGGCGTCTGCTGAAAATTATTTTTCCTCATTTAGACAAATCTGCTGCTTTCAAGTGTGCATGTGATATAGGCAGTGCAGAATCGTTTTGAGGTTCATGGCTGCAAAGCTCACATTCAAGGCAATACAGGACCTTTACCAGAGGCATGGGCCTGCGTTGCTGGCATATGCCACCAGTCTTCTGCCGGACCGGGGATCGGCCGAAGACGCTCTGCATCAGGTCTTTCTCGGCCTGCTCGGTAAAGACGAGTTGCCTGACGACGCCAGGCCGTACCTGTTCCGCGCGGTTCGCAACCGGGCGCTGAATTTACGCCGCGACGCCCGGCGCCTCACGTCGCTGGACGACCAGCAATGGCTGGTGAAGCCACTGGGAATGATCGAGGCTGGTCTTGAGGTGGAAAGAGCTTTACGGGAGCTGCCCCCAGAACAGCGCGAGGTTGTGGTCCTGCGTATATGGGGTGAGATGACGCTGGCTGAGGTCGCGGCTGTGCTTGATGTCCCGGCCAACACCGTTGCCTCCCGATACCGCTACGCGCTGGACAGGCTCAGGAAAGTATTGAACAAGTTTGAGGTGGACGAATGACTGAGGACCCGAGCGACGACAGGATCGAAACATATTTGCGGCAGTTTCGTCCGCATCTGCCCCGGCCCTTGCCGGGAAGAAGCAAAGTCACGTTGATTCGCTGGCGTGTCCCGCTGCGAGTGGCCGCGGCGGTTGCGTTTGCGCTCTCGATTGCACTGGTATCTTTTTTGCATAAAGTGGATCGCGGCCAGTCCCCACAGACCGTTAGAACCGAGCCGCTCGCGCAGGAGACATCATTCATCCGCCTCAGCCGTGCGTCACGCGAAGACAACACAGAATTTGACGCCCGCATGGATTCACTTTCGGTGCGCCTGCTCCCGGATGTGCGCCGCAGCCAGGGCATCTTGAAAGCGCTTGCGCACGAATAAGTCTCGTTACTTCTTAAGGAGAAAGTTGTCCATGAAACGATTTTTCGTTTTTATCGCCATTATCCTGTGCTCGTCCATCGGCCTGGCCCAGCAGTTCATGCCGCCGCAGAACAAAAACGCCGCTCTGCGCTACTGGATGGCCTTCGCGGACCTGACCGACCATTCCGCCGATCGCGCCACCGTCAAATCGATGGAAGACGTACTGACCGGCGCAGCGCAGTGGGATGAACAAAAGCTCGGGGAGGTTTTGGAAGAGAACAGCGCTGCTGTGATCGCAATGCAACGCGCCACCGCGCTTCCGGAATGCAATTGGGGCCTGGATTATGAACGCGGCTCCGCCATGTCCTTGGGCCATCTGCCCAAGGCCCGAGTGCTGGCGCGGCTCAATGCGCTCTATGGTGTCCGGCAGATGGCCAAAGGCGATGCCGCCGGGGCCGTTGCTACATGGCTGGCGGGCCTGCGCTTCGCCCAATGTATCTCAAGAGATGTGGGGCTGATTGGGCTTCTCTCCGCCAAGCCGGCATTCATGGCGAACCTCCATCTGCTGGCCATGGCGGCCCAGGGCGGGAACCTGACTGTTGAATTGCAGGAGAAAATCCGTGCCGCGGTACGCCAGTTGCCCGTGGAAGGCTTGGATTGGCAGGGATCGATTAAGTCAGAAGCATGGGCGGACGAAGAGGGACTCAAATATCTGGCCAAAGCGCCGAATTTTCAGGAGACATACAAAGCATTCTTTGGCTCCGCCGCCCCCGCACAGCCGCCGTCGCAATCGGACATTGCCGCTTTCCGCTCACTAATACGGGAAGTGTTGGCGGCGTTTCAAATGTCTCCGGCGCAGGCCAAACAGCCGCTCACGGAAATTGCTGGCAAGATAAAGAACATGAATACGTCAGTCCAGGCTATTTTTCCGAACTATTCCAGGATGAACGACGTTCGGATAGAGGTGGTCAACGAGCAGGAAAAACTTCTCCAGGCACTGGCCGGCCAAAGAAGCAAATAGGTGCTCCCGAAAAAACTGGTTTTCGGGCGCGAAGTCCGGGAACCAGTTTTTTACGCGGATTTTGATGCTCCTGTTCGGCCAAACTGGCGATCACGCCTTGACCGCGCCGACCAGCCACGCTGCCCATCCGGTGCATATTGCCACCAACGCGGAGAGGATGACCGGCGGCGGAAGAAAGTAAATCCAACTCACAACAATGCCCGCCACTTGCAGCGCAAAGAAGACCCATCCCAGCCCGCCGATTGCCGCAGGGGTGGTTTTAGCCAGGCCGCCCAAGTGCCACGCCAGATAAGCGGCAAAGAGCAGATACAGAGTGCAGAACAGGCCAAAGCCGCGGTAAAAATCGCCGTAGGTAAGCTTCCCGCTGCCCACCTGGAGACGGACCGTATTCATTGAATCGTAAACGGCAACGCCCTCGGCATTCGGCGGTTTGAACTTCAGAAAGCCAACAGTGTGGCCCGCGGCAAAAAGAATAAACAGCACAGCGGCAATGCGATAAAGCAGCGTGGCAGTCATAGGTCCATGCTCCCTGTCAGCGAAATCAAAAAACGAGCGGGGCCTATTCTATTCGAAGCCCCGGCCCGCTTTCATTTGTACGGACGCGCGAGTACTTCTCTGCCCACTGGCTCATGGAAGGACCAGATCTGGGATTGCCATACAGTTCCGTCGTTTTGCCGCTGCCGCGTGGCCGCTGATATACTTAAGAGTTTGCCCTGCTCGATCAAACTCTTCTTATTGGTGTAGGTTTTCAAAATGGCTCAAGCTACAGATATTGCAATCGTAAGTGGCGCGCGTACGCCCATGGGCCGCTATTGCGGCAAATTACGCGATTTTACCGCCATGGATCTGGCCGCCGTGGCCAGCCACGAGGCCATCCGGCGTTCGGGCGTTGATCCAAAGGAATTTGACCACGCCGTTTTCGGCAATGCCCAGCAGACCTCGGGCGATTCGCTCTATGGCGCGCGGCACGTCTCGTTGAAGGCCGGTCTGCCCATTGAGGTGCCCGCATTGACGGTGAACCGGCTCTGCGGGTCAGGCATGCAGTCTTTGGTGAATGCCGCGCAGATGGTCCAACTTGGCGAAGCGAACATGGTGCTGGCCGGCGGGATGGAATCCATGTCCCAGGCGCCGCATGTGATTCGCGGAGCGCGTTGGGGTCTTGGCCTGGGTGAAGGCAAGATGGAAGATTCACTCATGGTGGCCCTGTTGGACACCTATTGCGGCCTCTATATGGCCAACACGGCAGAGATCTACGCCGAGCAGCAGGGCATTACGCGCCAGCTTATGGACGAATTCTCTCTCCAGTCTCAGCAGAAAGCCGGGGCGGCGCAAAAGGCCTGCCGTTTGGCGGAAGAGATTGTGCCCGTCGCCTTAAAGAACCGCAAAGGCGAGCCTACCGGCGAGATGTTTGAGAAAGACGATCATCTCCGTCCCGAAACCACCATGGAAGGGCTGGCCAAGTTGAAAGCGGCTTTTGGCAAAAATGGGACAGTCACAGCTGGCAATGCCAGCGGCATTGTGGATGGCGGCGCGGCCGT
>DATBCN010000238.1:0-2939 GCA_036270475.1 Candidatus Angelobacter sp.
GGCGGATACCTGACACTGCAAAGTAATGGCAGGCGCGAGTAAAACAGAGCGCATGCCATGGAAAACGAGCAGTGTGATGGAAGAGAAGCTGAAGTTTGTCCTGGAGTATCTGGAACAGGAATGGAGCATGAGCGAACTGTGCGAGCGTTACGGGATCGCACGAGAAACCGGGTATGTGTGGTTGAGGCGTTATCAAGCCGTGGGACTGGAAGGGTTGAGGGAGAAGAGCCGAGCGGCGCAAAGGTATCCGAACCAGACAGCGGAGGAGATCGAGGAGAAGGTGCTGGATTTGCGGGAGGCGCATATCAGTTGGGGACCGCGAAAGCTGAAGCGAGTGCTGGAACGGGATGAGCCGGGGCAGAGATGGCCGGCGGCCAGCACGATCGGAGTGTTGCTGAAGCGATCAGGAATGATCGTTGGGCGAAAGAAACGGTGCAAGACGCCACCGTATACCCAGCCCCTGGCGCATGCGGATGAAGCCAATCGGTTATGGTGTGCGGATTTCAAAGGCTGGTTTCGCAGCGGGAATGGGGAGCGGATCGATCCCTTGACGATTACGGATGCGCACAGCCGGTATCTGCTGCGCTGCCAAGCGGTGGAGAAGATGGATACGGCACGAGTGCAGGCAATCTTTGAAGCGGCCTTTCGCGAGTATGGAATGCCGGAAGCGATCCGGACCGACAACGGAGCGCCGTTTGCGTCGCGGGCGGTAGCAGGATTGTCGCGGCTATCGGTGTGGTGGATGAAGTTGGGGATCGTGCCCGAGCGGATCGAGGCCGGGCATCCGGAGCAGAACGGAAGGCACGAGCGGATGCATCGCACGCTGAAGCAGGAAGTAGCGCTTCGTCCGGCAGCCAATCGGCGGGAGCAGCAGCGGATGATGGACAGGTTTCGCCAGGAATACAATCAAGTGCGGCCGCATGAGGCTTTACAGATGCAGACACCGGAGGATGTGTATGTGAGATCGCCGCGAAGATTTCCCCGGCGTTTGCCCGAGGTGGAATATCCAGTGACGATGCTGGTACGCAGGGTGCGGCGCAAAGGTGAGTTCAGTTGGAAGAATTACGATGTGTTTGTCAGTGAAGTTTTGTCCGGGGAACGGATTGGCTTGTTGCCGGTGGATGAACACTGTTACACCGTCTACTTTGCGCAATTTCCTATAGCGTATTTTGACTCTCGGCACGCGTATCTGACGCGCTTGCCCAAGCAGGGGTTGACTCCAAAGATTGATGCAGGGGAAAGGGATGCGTCCCCTTCCCCTGCACCCCTTCCCCTCAACCTGAAGGATGAAAAAGTGTCAGGGATGTGCCCGGTCTAAAGTGTCAGGGATCCCCCCGGCCATTCAGTAGAAGAAAAGCAGCTTTTAGCTCTTAGCCATTAGGTTTTAGCTAAACCAGCTAAAACCCAAAACCAACCCTCAGAGCCCTCTGAACCCTACGCCAATTGAGGCGTGGTTCGCTGAAGTCCACGGCCAATTTCTGGATGACTTGGGAGATTCCCAAAATGGGGCCGGCTCAGATAGCTTTCCAGGAGCGGCTCTCGATTTTCATGGTCTTTTAACCACACATTGGCGGTTATTTTCATCTAATATTTATCGGGATTAAGAGTTGTATGAGGGCTACGCGCACTTCAAGTTCCTGCGCGTTTACCAGGTTTGTCCGCGGCGTTTTTGGCCGGCGGAGGAAAAACCTTGGGCCCTGAAAGAGGTACAGATGCGAGTCCGAGCACTTTATCTTGCCGCCCGGGAATTCTTTAGCAGGCTGGAAAACAAGCTGGCGCTTAGCCTTCTGCTGTTCTTCGTAAAAGACGAGTAATAGAGCGCAGCACGCCAATCAACCCATGCGCGGCCCGGCACTTCACCGGAGATTTCCAACAAGAAAGTTTTCCGCCCGCGTTATTTCAAGCTTCTGGCTGCTGCCAGCATTTCATCGGCTCGGGCGCGCACGCGGATGTCTTCAGCGAAGTTCTCCCATCGCACCACTCCGGAAGAATCCACCAGAAACTCCGCCGGACGCGCAATGTCACTGCCTTCAGGTCCGCCGCTTTTATGCAGCAGATGATAGCGGCGAATGGCTTCCGCGCCGGGATCGGACAGGATAGGAAATGTATAGCCGGTTTTGCCGGCCAGATTGCGCGAGACTTCCGGCGCGTCCACGCTGATGGCCACGGGCTGAACGCCTGCTTCCTGGAACTGCCGCAAGTTGCTTTCAATGCCTCGTAACTCGAGGTTGCAGAACGGTCACCAATAGCCGCGATAAAAAATCAGCAGGACGGCCCTGGGCTTCCAGTTGTTTGCGCCGGTTACATTTGCCGCAGTGCCCGCCCCAGGCAATGTCCCGCCGGAGTTACCCAGCAATGCGCTTAAAGAAACATTTTTTCCGTTCGTATCGGCCAGCGTAAAGTCCGGCGCCTTTTGCCCCACCCGCGGCGCTTCTGTGGGAGCAGGCAGATCGCGCGAATGGATAAACCCAACCACCGCGAGCGCGCAGATGAGAACAGAAAATGTCCCCAGTACCGGACTCAAAATTTTTCCACGGTAGATCTGTGATTGCCGGAACGCCCGCATCACGCCAATCACGGCGCAAACCACGGCCGCAAATGCCAACGCCAGGCTCAACAGCGGGATGGCTTTCTGTCCGGGCAGGCCGAGAAAAAATACTCCGTTGCAAAGCATCGCAGCCAAGGCAAGCAACAGTGCGGCGCCGGGCATCCAGTTGCGCCGGCGTTCAATTGGTTCAGTCATTATGAAAAGGAGTTTAGCAGATTGAGTGCCGGCAAATATCCAAACCTGGAATGGAAAATCGTGACTAATCCTTCGCCCATGCTTTCATGCGCGGCAGGCCGGCGGCGATCAGCAATGCGCCAGTCACGCTCAACGGCGATCCAGCCGAACAGAGGAGGCAGCATATGCCATCCGCAAATCCAGTACGGGACCAACA
>DATBCN010000239.1:0-2178 GCA_036270475.1 Candidatus Angelobacter sp.
TGGTCCGGCATTATGAGCGCCAGACCTCGATTGAATTTGTGGTGGTAATCGCGCCCAGCCTGGAAGGGCAGAAGCCGCATGACTATGCTGTTGGGATTGGAAATTTCTGGGGCATTGGCAAGGCCGGACGCGACAACGGCATCGTCCTGTTGTGGGCGCCGAATTTGCGCGCTTATTCGTTCCGCGTTGCCGCCGGGCTGTCGCCTGACCTGAGCGACGCGGACGCCAAAAAGATCACCAATGAAAACCTGCTGCCCAACTTCAAACGCGGCGAATACTACCTTGGCCTGAAGGAAACCGTTGTGGCCACCATGGAACATCTGGGCAACAAGAGCTGGGAAGCACGGCTCCAGGCGCGCCAACAGGCGGAAAAACAAGCGTCGATACAGGCGACGATCGACCGGAAGCAGCGGGCGGAACAAGCGTGGCAAGCGGAACTCCAGAGCCGGCGCCAAGCGGAAGAGGACCAGAAAGCACGCGCAGAGAATGGCCGGCTGGGGATTGGTTTTCTGCTGGTCGTGGCCATCTGTGTTGGCGGCGGGACCTTCATTTACCGGTCGCGGCATCGCAAAGCCGAGCGCGCCGAGATGGCGCTGGCCGCTGCCGCTGTTGCCGACAACCTTGCCGCGGCGGAGAAGAATGCCCCGGAAGTCCAGCGGTTGCTGGATGATTTTGCCAAAGAGTCTCCCGAGCAGGACATCAGCCAACTACGCGAGAGCCTTGCCGGGCAGCCTGACCGGATTTTGAAGGTTAAAGTGGATGCTCAGTTAGTGGATTTTACCAAGCTCGATTCCTATCATGAGATGGTCCGTGTGCGGGCCAACTCTGAAAGCGAAAGCAACCTGCTGGACAGCACAAGCCAGAGTATTGCCCAGATCAGGCAAGCCAAGGCGCAAAGCCAGGCGATGATGGAGCAGTTGTCCCGTGAGCGGTTTGAAATTATCGATGTTCGCGATAGCTCACGGACAGACGAAGTCAATCGGCTCCTCTTGAACAGCCGCCAGCAATACGAACAGGCCCGGCAGGGAAGTTCAATGTCCGTGGTGGATTGGATGATCGTCAACCGTATGCTGAACGAGTCGCATCAGCAGATGCAGCAGGCGGTGCAGTGTTCGCAGCAAGAGCCGTATGCGCCGTCATTTGCCACACTGGATGACTCCAGCAGCAGTTCAAGTTCCGGCAGCAGCTACTTTGGCGGCAGCAGCGGAAGCAGCAGTAGCAGTAGCTCCAGCTCATCGAGTGAAAGTTTTAGCAGCAGCTCAAGCTCCGGCGGCGGTGGCGGCTTCAGCAGCGGAAGCGGCTCAGATGGAAGTTACTAAAACGCTCCTTTTCCATTTTGCCACCCTGCGTTCCTTGCCCGCCGCCGCCGATGCTGTTAGCCAGGTCTTACTTTTGCCGCACCGGGGGCATAGCTTATGACTTTTGTAAATTCGCGCCACCGTTTTTGTTCTGCCAGATGTGGATGAACTTTGTCTCGCCCACCTTGCCCATGGTCTGCCGGCGAGGGACACTCAGGATGCCTGAGCAATGGAGTTTTAATTGTCCGAATTGACGGATTTCGCGGAAAAGTGAAGTGGTTCTTGTTCCTGCTGTAAGCTGGGTTCGCAAGTGTTTACTGTATGTAATTCATCTTTGGAGTCTTTCATGCCACCAATCTCACTTACAGACAAAGAGCGCGCCATGATGCTCGGGATGGCCACGGCCGCGCTGCAACACGCTTATGCGCCGTATTCCAAGTTTCGCGTCGGGGCCACTGTTATTACCGACGACGGCCACCTCTATACCGGAAGCAACGTCGAAAACGCTTCGTACGGGCTGACCATTTGCGCCGAGCGCGCGGCGATTTTCAACGCCGTGCATCAAACCCAGGGCAAACTGAAGCTGCGGGGCATTGCCGTGGTCACGGAAAACGATGTGCCGTGCTCGCCCTGCGGCGCGTGCCGCCAGGTGATAGCCGAATTTGGCGCGAACACCGCTGTCGTCTTTCGCGGCCAGACTGACTATATAGAGATGAGCATTGCGGACATGCTTCCGGAAACTTTCCGCCTGACCTGAGCCATGCATGCTAGTCACTGACCTGATTCGCCGCAAGCGCGATGGCTCCGAGCTGCAGCGCGCCGAAATCGAGTTTCTCGTCAACGGATACACTCGTGACGAGATTCCCGACTACCAGATGTC
>DATBCN010000240.1:0-4533 GCA_036270475.1 Candidatus Angelobacter sp.
CGCGTTACAGACGTGATCTTTGATAATGGCGGGACCCTGGATAAATATATTGGCGACGCGGTGATGGCGCTGTTTGGAGCGCCAATCGCAAAAGGCAATGACGCCGCCAGCGCGGTGACCTCGGCGATCCAGATACAAAGGCTGCTGATTGAGTTGAACCGTGACGCGGCGGCGCGCAACTGGCCGGAGCTGCGCGTGGGCATTGGCATCAATACGGGGAGCGCCATCGCGGGCAACATTGGCTCACCGCGCCGGCTGGATTACACGGTGGTGGGCGATGCAGTGAATACGGCGCAGAGATTAATGACGAATGCGGCGGGCGGAGAGATCCTGATTGCCGAGTCCACGGCCAACCAACTGAGCAAGGATTTTGATCTGGAGCGGCTGCCTGAGTTGAAGGTAAAAGGCCGGAGTGAAGCGGTGCCGGTGTTCCGCGTGGGCTGGGCGGAAAAGCCGCCGACGACCGTGGTGCTGCCAAAGAAAAGGCGCCCCGCCAAGGGCGCCCGGCGATCGAGAAAAAAGATTACTTAGGCGTCGCCGCACCTTTTTTGGTTTTCTTGTCACCTGCTGCTCCAGCCACATGGTGGGCAATGATCGAGTCCTTCACCTGGTCATAGGTGGCTTGAGGAAGGATTTTCCTGGTCAGCAGATCGCGCTTGGTGTTGTAAGGGCGGCCGTCGATGATCTTCTGGCTGTAAGCGTCACCGATGCCGGGCAGGGCAGTGAGCTCAGCCTTGCCGGCGGCATTGATATCGACGAGATCGGCTTTCTTGGTTTTCTTTTCCGCGCCGGCGGACGATGTCTTTTTAGCGGAGGCGTCTTTGCCGCTGCTGCCAGCGGTCCCCTGCGCGTAGCCCATGTTCGCCATGAGGGCAAAAGCGATCAAGAAACCGAAGAAACGAATATTTTTCTGAAACATGCTTGAGGAATCTCCTTATCGGCTAGAGGTAGCGTTGCTCCCGCTGCGTCAGAGAGTCTAGGTGTTTTAGGGGTGGATTGTCAAAAAAATGCAAGGTTTGGGTAGTGTCCAGGTTTACTCTGTCGCTCCTGAGGGCAAGCCGAAAGGATCTCGAAAGATGAAATCAGGCAGGTTTGCGGCCGGACTTTTTCTTGCCTTCCCAGGCGCGCTGTGGACGCTGCGCTTCCGGCAGGTCACGATTCTCCACGCGGTCATAGGTATAGCGGTCACTTACGGTGCCCAGAGACTGGTTATAAAGGCTGGTCTCGCCGGTGGCTTCGCGCAGCTCTTCAGAAAACTGGTGCAGTGCCTGGAGATGGTCAGCGGTGGCTGGAACTTCCGTCTTGGTGGTCTTTAAAAACTTCTGATAACCCTTATCGACCAGGCGGGAGATTTCACTGCCAATCTGGATGCCGGGCTTGGCAAAGAGGCGCGTTCCGCCGTCGTCGGCCCGTTCAATGGCCGCGGAGACGCTGATCTTTTTAAGGAAGACGCGGTTCTTGGTACCGGGAGCTTCCAGGATGTCAAATCCGTGTTCGCGAAGCCATGTCACGGCTTCTTCATAGGTTCGTTTTTCAGTTATTGTTGCCATTGGCCACCCTGTCGCCCGTTCGATTCAGGACAAAGACACACCGTTGCCCGGAAAGCGGACGAACCGATACTGTCGCATATCTGGAGCATCTCCAGCAACATTACTGTTGTGCAAAGAATTACCCCCTACCTGCGGGTGAGTTCCTCTCTTAAGGATATACCCATCAGAGCAAGGCCGCTGTTATCAGGCGTTCATAGGATTGTATAAGCTGGAGCTTTAGAGCATAATTCCCAGGATACACCCCCTTAAAAAACTGAAAGTTCCGCGTTAAGAGAGCTCAATGCATTCCTATATCGTTCCTGACGCTGCCCGCCGTGTTGCGCCGCAACGTACCCCATTCTCTTTGCTGCCGAAGCTTGCGTTGCTCCTGCTTTGTCTAATGAGCCCAATGCTTTTGCATGCCGAAACCATTTCCGGCACGGTCCTTGATCCATCGGGCGCTGTGATTGTCGGCGCGCGCATTGAGATCGCAGGTGGAGAGCTTTCCCAGCCGATCGTGCTTTCCTCGAATGCGCGAGGCCAGTTCGTCTCCCCTGACCTGAAGCCCGGCAGCTATTCATTGCGGGTGACGCGGGAAGGTTTTGAGCCGCTGGTAAAGACCGTGGATTTGCATGGAACGGCGGAACTAGAGCTCAAGCTCGCTGTTGCCACCCAGCATGAAGAAGTTACCGTTTCGGGCAAAGGCCGGGCTTACGCCAATTCCGATCCCATTTACCGGCAACTACGGAATGTTGGTCTGGGCGAGACTTTCCGTTTCGACGATTTCACCGTGCATCTGGATGCCGCAACATTTCATTTTCAAAAAGGCACGCTAACGGTGTTGAATCCGGTGAACGGGGTGGTCACCGGCGCTATCTTTATTGGAGAAGGCCATTTCAATCTTAAGGCCGTCACCGCGCTTGACGGCGCCGAACTCAAACGGCGTTCAGGCAGCGCGGAAGTTGACGAAGATTTTACCGAGATCGTTTTCCGTTTCACCGGAGAGGAGCGCCTGGAGTTTCTCCGTGGAACCAAGGAGAAAGTCGATACTCCGGGCGATGCGGCCAGCATATTTAATCATTGGAAAGAGAAGGTGCGGAAACGGCGCGAAGAAGCTCAGGGTTTTACCGAGTACCTGCTGCATGGAGAAACCATGGACAACGTGGACGCCGACTTGCTGGCGGCCGTCTACAATCCGTCTCATCCGCCATTTGTGAATGCCTATATCCGCGGCAAGAAACATAAAGACCTGCGCTTTTTTGTGCGGACGCGCGTGGGTGCGCTGCCCCAGCTTGATTCGCCAGAGGAAGTAGCGCTGCTGAATTACGATCAGGAGGCGATGGACGATGGCGTCTGGTACCTGGCCCATGTGCAAGCGGAATATGCGAACCACCAGGCCAGTTCTGCTGAAGACCGCCGCCTTTTTTCGACAAGCGCTTACAAGATCGAGACGATCATTTCAAAGAACGACCATCTTTTCAGCACGGCCAACATCTCGTTCCAGCCGCTGCTGGCAGGCGAGAGAGTGCTCAAGTTCGCGCTCCTGCCTAACCTGCGCGTTTCGCGCGTAATGGACGAGCAGGCGCAGGACATCTATTACGTTCAGGAGAGCCGCAAAGAAGATGGTTCGTTTTACGTGATACTGCCCCAGGCCCCGGAAATGGGAAAACAATATTCCATCACAGTGCAGTATGAAGGCGACAAGGTCCTGGATTCGGCCGGGGACGGAAGCTATTACGTGCGAGCGCGAACCTCGTGGTATCCCAACCTGAATGGATTTGGCGAACACGCGCTGTACGACCTTACCTACAAAGTCCCGCACAAGTACAAAGTCATTAGCGTGGGCAAGCTGAAGGATGAGTCGACGGAGAAGGATTACGCGGTGACTCACTGGGTGACTCCAGTGCCGGTAGCGGTGGCGGGATTTAATATTGGCAACTATCAGAAGCTGGAGCTGCCAGACGAAGTCACCGGTTTCAAGATTTCCGGTTATTATCTGACCGAGCTGCCCGACAACCTGAGAAGGTACGCCATACTGCGCACGATGGCGCCAAAAAGCATGACCAAGTATGCGCTGGAACAGACCCGCGCCCAATTGCAGCTCTGCAACTTTTTCTTCGGCAAGATTCCGTATGACGAGATATACATCACGGAACAACCGGATTTTTCCTTTGGACAGTCCTGGCCCAACCTGGTCTATCTCCCCATCTCCGCGTATACGGATTCGACCCAGCGGTGGATGCTCTTTGGGACCATCAACAGCAAATTCACCGGTTTTGTGCAGGAGGTAACGCCGCACGAGGTGGCGCACCAATGGTGGGGCCACGCGGTGGGCTGGGCGTCTTACCACGATCAGTGGCTCTCAGAGGGCTTTGCCGAATTTTCCGCGGGGCTCTTTCTGCAACAGGGCGTGGCCGGCGACTGGCGAAAGGACTACATCGAATTCTGGGAGCGCCTGCAGAAACGCATTCTGGAGAAAAACAATTACGGCATCGCCCCCAACGACGCCGGGCCGCTGTGGATGGGACTGCGCCTGATTTCTCCACGCACGGAAAACGCCTACCAGAACGTTACCTATCCCAAAGGTGCGTACGTTCTGCAAATGCTTCGTTCCATCATGTACAGCCCGCAGGATGGGGACAAGCCATTCATCGCCGCGATGCACGACTTCGTGGAAAGCCATCGCGATAAGGCGGCTTCCACCGAGTCATTCAAAGCGATTATCCAGAAGCACATGTCGAAAACCATGGACATCGCGGGTAATGGGCGCATCGACTGGTTTTTCAACGAATGGGTTTACGGGACCCAGATACCGAAGTATCACCTGGATTATCAACTGGCCCCCGCCGACGGCGGGAAAGTGAATCTGCACATGACGATTACCCAGAGCGAGGTAGACGACCAGTTTCTTATGCTGGTCCCGGTTTTTGCCGACTTCGGCAAAGGCATGGTGCGCATAGGCCAGATGGGTATAAAGGGGAATTCCAACCGCAGCGTGGATGTG
>DATBCN010000241.1:0-4327 GCA_036270475.1 Candidatus Angelobacter sp.
GTGTTCAGGTCACCGCGTTTGATAGGCCCGCTGAAAGCCGCGGCCGCACCGCCTTCCAGGTAATTCTTCATGGTCTGGCGCAGAATCGGGGCCATGATTTTTCGCGTTTGGCTTACCGTTAAGCCCGCGCCATGGCCAACGCGCTCCGCGGTTACCAGCGTCGCCACGAGCAATGGAGAAGTAAACGATCCCAGCGCATGGTAGAGCGGCTTGGCCGATTTCCTGATGGGGAAAGCCTCGGCGCCCAGGTCTCGGACAATTCTGCGGGCCGCAGCCACGGCTCGGCTATCGCCCTCAACGGCAAACGGCACGCCGCGCATCTTTGGCGCTTCACCGGGGACAAACGTCATCATGGGATGCAGTGAAGCGGTGCTGGCTCCCGCGCGTTTCAGCGGTGCAAGCACATCACTGGTCAGCGCGCCGCTTGAATGAAAGACAATCGTGCCTTTCCATCCTGGCTTGCGGGCCAGATGTTTTGCTGTCTTGGCCAATGCGTCGTCTGTGTGGCAAATCCAAACAATGTCAGAACCGGGCGCTGCATTCTCCAGCGAGATAGCCGCGGCCCCCAGTTTTTTCGCCAGGACTGCTGCGCGCTTGCGCGAAGACGCTGATTCCCGCGCCGCGACGGAAGCAATTGAGTACCCCGCTGCCCGCAACGCAGCTCCTAAGGCATGGGCGAGGTTGCCCGCACCAATCAGGGTGACGCTGCGTACACCGCGTTTTGATCCAGTTGCCATTCAACGCCGAGAATACCAGAACACCTTGAAACACGATGAAAGGAGGACACGGAGGACATAAGGAAATTAAGCGGCAAGAACTTGCGCGCCTATCAACGCTCAACCCATTTGCGCATTTCTTGTCCTTCTCCGGTGCCTCATTTCCTCCGTGCTTCAAGGTTTTTGGTTTTTCTCATTCAACACCTTAATATTGCTTCCATGCCTTCAACTCGCAAAAATATCCGCCGCGCCGTCCGTGTGATCTCATCCAGGACTTCTTTCCGTGGTCCGGTCTTCACGGTCATGACGGACGAAGTGGAAGAGCCCGATAACGTCCGTGCTCGCAGGGACGTGGTCCGGCATTCCGGCTCCATCGTGATTCTGCCGCTCGATGAATCGGACCGCACGCCGCGCGTTCTTCTGGAACGGCAGTATCGTTATGCTGCGGGAAGACGCATGTGGGAGCTTCCGGCTGGCCGGGTCGATCCGGGTGAGAACAACCTTGCCGCCGCCAAACGCGAGCTGCTGGAAGAAACTGGCTACACCGCATCGCGGTGGCAAAAGGCGCTCTTCTTTTATGTGAGCCCGGGTTTTCTGGATGAGAGCATGACGGTTTTTCTGGCGCGAGGGCTGAAGAAGGGCCAGGCCCAGCCGGAAGAAGACGAACGTATTACCGTGCGTTTTTTCCCGCTGCCGCAGGTTGTCCGCATGGCCATGGCAGGAAAAATTGTAGACGCAAAAACGATTGCTTCCTTGCTTTGGATAGACAAAAAGCTGGGCCGCACCTAAAGACACGCCTGTATTTTCCGATTTCTCTTTCATAAGGCGTTGCGCGCCCTTCCGCCGGAAGATGAGAGCTGCTGTTTGGGCGGCAATTTTGCGCGGCAATATTGACGTTTGAGTACATATGTAAGTTGACATCATGCCCTGATGAAGGCAGAATAACCGCAAAGCCAAAGTACGGGTATAAGACGTGTCATGCCGGGAGAAGGTTAAACTCCGGCGTTTTGCGTCCCTCCCAAAAAAAGTGGCAACCCAAGAGAAGAAAAAAAATTGGTCCGAGGGACCACAGTTAGACCGTGCTCCTAACGACCGCCCGGAGTAAGGAACGTGTCCAGAATCAAAGGTAAAGTGAAATGGTTCAATAACGCAAAGGGCTTCGGCTTTATCGGCCGGGATGACGGCCCTGATGTGTTCGTCCACTACAGTGCCATCCAGTCGGAGGGATACAAGAGCCTCCAGGAGGGCGATGACGTTGAGTTCGAAATCGTTCAGGGACAGAAAGGCCCCCAGGCGGAAAGCGTTACCAAAGCAACGGCAACCCAATCTGCCTGACCGGTCTGTTCAGGTTCTGAGTTGATGAAAGACCCGGTCGACCCCACTACCGGGTCTTTTGTTTTTGTCGCTGCGTTCCACACCGCTTGAGACCCCTCCAAAGCGAAGCTGTTGCTGCGCCTGCGGCAGGTAGATCGGCGCGCAAAGCCGCCGACTCCTTCGCGCAAACCACGATTGCTGCCTTCAATCGTTGGCGCTTAACGGTTTGGCGGTTAACGCCACCCTTACCCAGTATTCGCCTTTCGGCGGCGGAGAGAACGCTGCTTTTTCCATCTTCGGACGCACGCAGGCGTCGTTCGCATTCTCGGGCACCACCATCACCTGATGGACCGCGCCGTTCTTGTCCATTTGCAATACCAGCAGCGTTGGCGCCGGGCCTGCTCCGGTGGCGCATTCCTTTACCGCGCGCGCATAGCGGATGGAAAACTCCCGCGCAATTACTGCATCGTATTTCTGGCCTTCCGGCGTGGCAATGTTCGCGTTCACGGCCTTGTAGGCTTCAATAATTTTCCTGAACGGCACGGCGGACTCCCTGGCCCATGTCTTGACCTTGTCAAAATATGCGCGCGCCCCCCACGTGCCCTCGTCCCATTTGTCGCCGATGAGCGTCATCGTCTCGTCCGTGACCATGTAATCGCCAAACCGCGCCGCCATCTGCGCGAGCTGGTTCTGCCGTAGCGGGCTTGTTCCGGACCTCTCCACCAGCGTCTGGTAGCCCAGCAGCGCGCGTGACCATGAAAACTGCGGCGCAGCGTTCCCCAGGTCGCGATTGCCCAGGATCGATTGCGCGATCAGCCAATACAGCATGTCGCCGGGTTTGCCGCCAACGTGGTTTGCCTGCTCTTCGGCAAACTTTTCTGCATCGCCTTCCTTGCCGCGCCATCTCGGCGTCACGCTCAGCGCGAATTCCTGGTGGTAGTAGAAATATTCCGGATCATAGGCAATCGCTCGCTGGAAGAGCGCAGCCATATCTTCCACTTCCCAGCCTTTCACCCGCCCCACCTGCAACATCACGAAATACCACTCTGGACACTTCATGGGAAGCTGAAAAGACTGGTTCAACTCCGTCTCTGCCAGCTTGATGCGTTCATCAAACAGGCGCTTGCCCTCCGGAGTCACTGAGGCTGCGTCGCCGTAACCCCGTGCCTGCCATGCGTAATCCAAATACGCGCGGGCCAGGGCTACCTCTGCCGTGATGGAACCGGGTTGCTGTGCCGCCCAGCGTTTAAAGCGGTCCAGCGTATCGGCCCAGTCAGCTTCGGTGGCGGGCGGTTTTCCTTTGGGCCATTCCACGGCGGAATAAAACGTATGCAGCTTCCATCCGCCGCCGGTAAAGCGGGTCCGTCCGGCGCGCTCTGCTGCGGCTACGTCATCCAGAACGTTGAAATTTTCCTGCTCCAATTGCGTCCGCACGCGTGTGGTGTAGGCCGCTTCATCGCGCTCGCCGGAGACAGTCAGCGTGGCGTTCAGGTCGGCATTCACATTGGGCGCCTCTGGCTGCGGTGTTGCCGCCCTCCTGCTCGCCGGAGAAGCAGGCTCGTCGCCTTTTTTGGAACGGATTCTGCGCGCGGCGTCACCCAGTGATTCCTGCGCCGGCAGCGTAGCCGCCAGTGTTGCCCATAACAGCGCCAGCAGAGCGGAGGAGTAAACAATTCGTCTTGGCATGCCCTTTAAGCATAGGCCAGCCGACACTGGGAGCGACAGTTACAGGAGTGCTAAGTCATTGACCAGTAAGGCCACTCCCGGGCGTATGTCGAATGGGGGCTCCTGGTGGGGCCTGCATGGCCTTGGCTGACAATGAGGCTGCGAACGTATTCATTTTTTTACCCCGACCGCGAAACTACTCAATGCGGATCCGGTCTGAATTGTTGTAACGGCTCATATCCGTCACAATCACCTTGTCGCCTTTCTTCACCCCTGACTTTATTTCGATCAGCTCCGATGCGATTGCTCCAAAATGTACTTTCACCTGGACCGCGAATTTCTGGCTGGGCTCCAGCGTTCCGAGGATTCTTCGAGGGCTACTGCGATCTCTTGGAACCATTCGTGTTCCATCAGCGCCGGAAAGTCGCTCGTCAGAAGGGCCGAAGGTTGCCCGTTGGGAAAGATTTTCCAGTTGGCGCATGAACTTCAGTCCCCATGTGGCAAGCCAGGCGAGCAGAGCATATAATTTTGAGTCAAGGATGAAGAACTGGACCACAGCCCTGATTTTGCTGGCCGCCACTTGTATTGGGGGGCCAGGCAGACAGGCTGAAGGGCAGCTCCGTTGGCCCGAT
>DATBCN010000242.1:0-3549 GCA_036270475.1 Candidatus Angelobacter sp.
ACAATTACTTCACGCTTGCGCTTGAGGAGCCCAGCCAGGGTTGCATTCGCCACCACGTCCGGAGTGACCGCGTATTTTACTGACGATCCCACGCGCTGCGGGTTCTTGCCCTTGGTCATGTTCTTTACAAAATCCGTGGCGATATAACCCGGACAGACCGTCAGCACGTTGATGTTGTGCCGCAGCAATTCTATGCGCGCGGCCTTGCCAATAGCGTTCATGGCGTGCTTGGTGGCGCCATAGCCTGACATATACGGCGTGGAGATATGCCCGGACACGGACGAAATATTCACAATCTCGCCGCCGCCCTGCCGCCGCATCAATGGAATCACGGCTTGCATGCACTCAACCGCTCCAAACAGGTTTGTATCAAACATGCGCCGGAACTCCGCCATGTCCATATCAGCAACGGCGTCATTCAATCCAAAGCCGGCATTGTTCACAAAAATATCGATACGGCCAAATTTATCAACTGCCGCCTTCACCAGCGCGTTGACCTGATCGCGCTGGCTGACGTCACACGATAGGCTTAGGGTATTTGCGCCGCCGCCTATGCGCTGCTCCGCCCCCTGCGTCCGCGCCAGACCGCGCGCGCACAACACTACTTTCGCGCCTTCCTGCAAAAACAATTTCGCAATTGCCTCCCCAATCCCCATGGAAGCGCCGGTAACCACCGCAACTTTGCCTGCAAGTTTCATGGCAGCTTTGTAGATCGTAAGCGCCGCTTGAGTCAAGCTGGATTGCGATGCCTGGCTGCTTGAAGAAGCCGTCGATCCAAATCTACCCATGTCCCGTTCTCCGATGTCCCAACTTCCTCGTCAGATCACCCGGCCCACCGAATCGCGTGCGGTCCCGATCTTCAGCGTTATGGTTGTAAAATGTTTTTGTGCCCCTGCTGCCGTTATTTCCGCTTGAAATCGTGCTTTTCCCCGGCTCGCCGCTGCCGCTGCATATCTTTGAACCCCGTTACAAAGAAATGATCGGCGAGTGTCTTATGCACGACCGCCCATTTGGCATGGTCCGTGTAAAAGAAAGCGCATTGTCCGCGATCGGCTGCTCGGCAAGCATCGTCAGCGTGATCAAAAAATATGACGACGGGCGGCTCGACATTGCCGCCGAAGGCTCACGGCGGTTTGAGATCAAACAAGTCAACCAGGAGCGCTCGTTTTTGCAGGGCGACGTCGCATATTTTGAAGACGACTCTTCTGTGGCCGGCAAAGGCGCCCGGGACACCGTGGTCCAGTTGCACCAACAGCTATTTGAAGTTCTGGGGCAGCACGTTGAGATTGAGCGCGAGATTACGCCGCTCTCATTTCACCTGGCCCAGGATTTGCCGGTGGACCTGGACTTTAAGCAGGCGCTGCTGGAAATGAAGTCGGAAGCAGAGCGGATTGAAACTCTTACCGAGTATTATCGCGCCACCATTCCCAAAATAGAAATGACGCTGCGCGCCCGCCAGCGTGCCAGCGGCAATGGGCACGTACATTGATCTTCCGTTGCACGGCGTATAATTCCGTACAGAGGCCCCTTCATGAATCTTCCCTATACTCTGGGCGAGCTCAGGAAAAGTTCTTTCTCTGAGCAGCGGCTGCGCACCCGCAGGGTGAAAGACGAACTCCGCGAAAATCTGATTGCCCGGCTGCGCGGCGGTGAAACTATTTTTCCCGGCATCATTGGTTATGAAGACACGGTAGTTCCACAACTGGTGAACGCCGTGCTCTCCCGCCATAATTTTATTTTGCTCGGCCTGCGCGGACAGGCCAAAAGCCGCATCCTGCGCGCGCTTACAACGCTGCTCGATCCGCAACTGCCGTTCGTGGCTGGCTGCGAAATCCATGACAATCCTTACGACCCAATCTGCAAACGCTGTCGCGAGCTGATTGCCCGCGAAGGCGACAACACGCCCACCGCCTACCTGACTCCCGACGACCGCTACGTGGAAAAGCTGGCCACGCCGGACGTGACCATCGCCGATTTGATCGGCGACGTTGACCCCATCAAGGCCGCGCGCGGCGGACACGATCTCTCCAGCGAGATGACGGTGCATTACGGCCTTTTGCCCCGCGCCAACCGCGGACTCTTCGCCATTAACGAGCTGCCCGACCTGGCCGGTAAAATCCAGGTGGGCCTGTTCAACATCATGCAGGAGGGCGATGTCCAGATCAAAGGTTATCCGCTGCGCCTGCCATTGGATGTAGGGCTGGTGTTCACCGCAAACCCTGAGGACTATACGGCCCGCGGCAAGATTGTTACGCCGCTCAAAGATCGCATTGGATCGGAAATCCGCACGCACTATCCCGGCACATTGGAAGAAGGTATCAGCATCACCGAGCAGGAAGCGTGGCTGCAGCGTGATGGGCTGGAGTTGCGCGTCCCCAAGTATGTGCGCGAAGTGGTGGAGCGCGTGGCATTTCTGGCCCGTGAAGATAAAAAGATCGACAAGCGCTCCGGCGTGAGTCAGCGCCTCCCCATCAGCGTGCTGGAAAACGTGATTTCAAATGCCGAACGGCGGGCCGTGCGCAGCGGAGAAAAGATGATCGTGCCGCGTATTGGCGATGTTTATGCCGCGCTGCCCTCGATCACGGGCAAACTTGAACTGGAATATGAGGGCGAGATGCGCGGCGCAGACACCGTGGCCCGCGAGTTGATCCGCGCTGCTGTCGCAAAAACCTATGACACGTATTTCAAAGACCTGAGCATGCAGCAGGTGGTGCAATGGTTTGAACTTGGCGGCGAGATCAAACTCTCTGACACGGCCAGTGCGCAGGAAGTGCTGGAGGGACTGCGCAACATCCAGGGCCTTACGGAAAAGCTGGCGCCGGTGGGCGTGAAGCCGAAAGAAGCGTCTGAGGTGCTGGTGTCCGCTGCTGAGTTCGTGCTGGAAGGGCTGCACGCGCACCGCAGAATCGGACGCACGGAAGAACGCGTCTTCGGCGCCGAAAAGCAGCCGAAGAAGCATGAGCGTCCGTTTGAACGCGGCGACGATGAGCCGCCGCCGTTGCGGAATCGACGCCCTTATAACTGAGTTCAGCAAGTACTTGGTAATTGGTATTTGGCAAATACCGTTACAGCAGCTTCACCAATTACTAATTACTAAGTACTAATTACCAATTGCCGGCGAAGCAGATGAAATACACCCGCTACTCCAAATACGTTGCCGATCTGGCCGACGAAATGAGCATGGAAGACCTGCTCAGCGCGCTCTCTGACTACATGCTCGAATCGGGCTTCCAGAGCGATTCCATGTATTTCCAGCAGATGGACGAGCACTCTCTTGACGCGCTGCGCCAGGCCATCCAGCAGGCGTTGGAAATGGGCGATTTCCTGGACGAGGAAATGCGCGAACGCCTGGAGCAGATGCAGGCCGAAGGCACGATGGAGCAATTAATCGAGCGGCTGATCGAACGAATGCAGCAGGAAGAGCTGATCTCCGTTGACCAGCCGCACGATCCCTCGCGTCCCTCAACTACTCCCGGGCAGACCGGCGACGCGCAGACGGAAGCGCGCTTTGAAATTACGGACAAGAGCCTTGATTTTCTCGGCTTTAAG
>DATBCN010000243.1:0-9375 GCA_036270475.1 Candidatus Angelobacter sp.
CAAGGGCGGCTCGCCGACGCCATGCCGGACATCGAGCGCAAAATTGCCGGAGCAGAGAACGTAATCATGGAATCCAACAGCGTGATTCGCTTTCTGCGTCCTGATCTTTACCTCACGGTGCTTGACGCCGACACAGAGGACTTCAAGGATTCCGCGCGCGAATTCCTGCACCTTGCAGACGGCGTGGTCCTGCACCAGTCAAACGACCGGGCAAAGTGGAAGACCGTATCCATGGACGAACTGGCAGGCAAGCCGATTTTCAGAATCCAGCCGCCGCCATATGTCACGGAAGAGATCGCGGCATTTGTGCGGGAGAAGCTGGCAGCGAAAACTGCCGGTGTTCGGTAGAGAAAAACCAAACTCAAAACCAAAATCAAAACCTTTGAAACGCAGAGGAACGGAGAAGCGGGCGAGAACCTTACTGCTGATAAACGCGGATGGCATTGATTCAGAGGGAGATTTGGTAAATGAGGAATTTGGCAGTCGAGTAATTTAAAACAAAGTTCCAAAAAGTACCGCTGAACAACCTGGATGGCATTGATCAGAGAACAATTGCCAAATCACAGAAATTTAGAAATCAACATGTGCCAATCTGGTGCCGCTTCACTTTTCCCATCACTGATAACGAAGAGAGCAGAATCCTCTGCTTCCTCCGTTCCTCCGTGTTTCAAGGTGTTAGGTTTTTCTTGGCGCCCGGATAAGTTTATCTTGGCCCAGTCACGGGCGGCATGGGTTGTTCGCGGCGGCTGCTTTCCGTACGCTTTTGCGTGTCTTCGGTGTCCGGTTCGCGGACAAAACTTGCTGCCTTGGGACTTAGTCCGCGCACGCCTCTTTTCAGGTTTTTGAGCACATCGTCTTTGTCCAGGCTGTAATCGCGTGAAAGCCGGGTCAGCGCCAGGCTCACAATGTCAGAGTGGTGTATGTCCTCAGTTCCCGGGATTCTCTTGATGTCGAGCCAGATCTTGTGGACCAGGTGTACGTCTTCCGTTTTCATGGTGGGCGTGTGCGGGCCAACGCGATAGGTTTCCACCGTGGAATCAGGCCGCACAACCTGAAAAACGAATTGACGTTTCGGTTCGGGCATGGCTTCCCAGGCCTGCCCCAGGCGGAAAGCCTGCTCTTCGCCGGTCATCTTGCTGGAAAGGCCGGAGACTACTGCCGAGGACTCCAGGGCGTTGGCGGTCTGCACAATCGCTGACCATACGTCGCGCGCCGGGACCACCAGGAGCGAAATCCTCTTCCCGTAGTTTTCAGCAATGGAGACAGCCTTGGTAAAGAGCGTTTGCTCGTAGTCGCTGAAGATCTGCTCCATGGCCAGATCGGTGGTGGCGCTGCCATAGCCGGTGAGGCGGGCTTCCATCACCACCACATCGGCGTCATGTGTGTCCGTGGTTTCGAGAGTCCAGCGAAGGTGGTTGAGCGTGTTGTAATCGCGGACGGTAACCAGAACGTTGCCAGGGCGCACCTGTACGGCGTCGCGCTCGATGGTCTCCTGGTGCAGCAGATGGAAGTGTTCTTTCATCTGCTGTTCCACGTGGGCAAACTTGCGCTTATTGACCTTTTCGGAAACGGTGAAAATGGCGAAAAAGATAGCCGAGAACGCAAGGCCGGCGATAGTGGCATTCTCCTTGGTGAACAGGTTGACCACAGCCACGGAAAACAGCACCAGAAAAACCGACGCCAGCCCGATGGGAATTTCAACTTTGCCAATCTTGATATTAGGCGGCACGCGCCAGCCGCGTTCGCCCTTGTACTTGAAGCGCAGCACCAGCATGGCAACGCTGTTGAGCGTAAAGCTCCAGATCACGCCAAAGGCGTAAGCATCGCCCAGCAGGATCACGTCGCCCCCGCTGGCAATGATGGTGAATATCTGCAGACCCACAATGAGGTTGACAATCCGGTAACTGGTGCCGAATTTTTTGTGAGGACGGCGGAACCAGTCAGTCAATACGCCATCTTCAGATATGCGATTGAGCACGCCGTTGGAGCCAATGATCGAAGTATTAATGGCGCCGGAAAGAATCAGGAAGCCGACCACGACAACAAAGACCCGGAAGACCACCTTCAGAACATGCGGCCCAACCATGTACATGGCCATGCCAGCGATCAGGTTATCGCGATAAACCGAAACCCGAACCGTATCGGGGATGATCATGACGGCCAGCAAGGAACCCAGGCCGGTGAATACAAAGCTGAAGATCGCGATGATCAGCGCGGCGCGTTTCAGGTTGCGCAGCTTGGGGCTGGCAATTTCACGGTTTACCTGGGCGAGAGATTCTTCGCCGCTCATGGCCAGCACGGAGTGGCCGAAGGCTATGAGAATTCCAAATAGCCCAAATGTCCTGGCAATGTCAGTGTTCTTTAAGAACCCCAAAGCTTCAGGAGTGAACTTGAGGTTTGCAGGAATCGGCAGCGGGGGCAAATGGGCGCCGGTATGAAGCACCGTGTAAATGGCCCAGCCCAGCAGAATGACCACCATCACCGTGGTGATCTGCATCACGCGCAGGGCCTTGTCGCTGGATTCTTCAATGCCTTTGAGGTTTTGCCACCAATAATACAAAGTGACGATCACGGCGAATGCGGCAGCTGCATGATTTACGTCGACGTGCGGCGTGCCATGGAACATGGCGTGCATGGCGCGGGGAATCCAGCCATGAGCGTCGGCGGCGGCAAAAGTTTCATTGATCAGGCCGGCAATGTACTGTCCCGCGGAAACGCCGGAGATGGGGCCGGTGAGGATGTAGTCAAACATCAGCGCGGAAACGCTGAACTTGGCGAAGGCCCCGCCGAGCGCTTCTTTGACCACCCGGTAGACGCCGCCGCGGGTGAACATGGAGCAGCTTTCCACGTAAACCGAGCGCACGGCGAAGGCGAAGAGCATGACGCCCAGGATGAACCATGGCGCCGACTTGCCGACGGCCTGCTCGGCAATGCCTCCGGCATAAAACGCGGACGAGCCCAGATCATTCAGCACGATGGCGGCCGCCCGCCAGTATGAGATGAATGTGAGCATGACCGAGGTCGCAACGACAATGCGGACCCGGTTCGAAATTGGTGGGACAGCTCCTGAGTCTGCTGACATTTTTTAAATAATAACGGCCTCTACCAATAAGGACGCACCAGAGCGCCTGTTGGCAGGGGCCGTGCTAATTCCTCAAATATCCTATCCTGACCTTGTTTTCAATCCTCTTCCAGCATGCTCTGGGCGGTTTTGATGGCAGTGACGATAATGACAGGTATGGCGCCGATCAGCCCGGCAAAAAAAAGATACTGAAAAACCGGTAAAACATGGTGGACCAGGAAGTTCACGATTGTCATTGTAGTCCTGTACCTGACCGGAATCAAAGGAAAGCTGGGTTTGTTAAAAGCGCGATTTGTTAAAATCTGAGCTCAGTGCGCAACATTCCCTCCAGGGCCTGGGTCCTCGCGCTGCTCTCCAGCGGCCTGCAGATACTCGTCTTTCCCAAGGTCAATTTCTATTTTCTGGGCTGGATTGCCATGGCCCCGCTGCTTTATGCACTTTTGCGGGGACGCGGCGGAGAAGGCGAAATGTTCGATTCAGAGGGCCGTTCGCTGCGTCCGTTTACGCTGTGGCAGGGATTCGCCATTGCCTGGCTCAGCGGCATCGTCTGGTATCTGGGTACGGATTACTGGGTCTTTCCCGTGATGACCGGCTATGGCGGCCTGCACTGGCTTTTGGCCGCGCCAGTTACGCTTGCGGCCGCGTTTGGCATGGGACTGCACCATGCCTTGTTTGGCTTGCTGGTGGTGCTGATGGTGCGGCGCTCCAACGTGGGCAACCGCAGGCCGTTGCTGATGGCGCCATTCTTCTGGGTAGCCATTGAGTTCTTTCGCGACCGGATCACCGGCTTCCCCTGGAACCTGATGGGAAACTCGCAGGTCGATAATGTCCCATTTGCGCGCATTGCCCAGACGACGGGGGTGTACGGACTCTCATTCGCCATTATGCTGGTAAATTGCGCTTTGGTGGCGGCGCTGCTGCTTCGAGGCCAGAGGCGCAAAAATCTGTTGATCTCAGCGGCGGCAGCGGCTATTGCTCTGCAAATCGGCGTGCTGGCCCATCCAGCCCCGTTCGTCGCCACGCAACAAGCGGTGCTGGTGCAGCAAAACGTGCCTTTGCTGAACCAGCCGGATTGGACGCCGCGATATTTTGACCAGACCATCAGCGCGCTGGCGCGCGTGAGCGTGGACGCGGCCCAACCGATACGGTCCGCGGAAAATCCCGGATTGATCATCTGGCCGGAGTCGCCGGCGCCGTTTTTTATTGCCGATCCCAGATTGCAGCAATGGCTGGTGGCCATGGCGCAGGACACAAACTCCTATCTGGTGGTGGGCAGCCTGGGAGAGACAAATGCCAACGGCAGGCAGCAACTGCTGAATTCCGCGCTGGTGATGGACCCGCATGGGAACACGGTAGGGCGCTATGACAAGATCCATCTGGTGCCGTTCGGTGAATATGTTCCGTTCCAGGACCTGCTCTTTTTTGCCAGCAAGTTGACGCGTGAAGTGGGCGACTTTGGCCGGGGCACGCAGCGCAAGGTCTTTGATTTGAGCGGAGGACACGCGGGGATTTTTATCTGCTATGAATCCGTTTTCCCGGAAGAGGTGCGCGAGTTCACGACGAACGGCGCGCAGGTGCTGATCAATATTTCCGACGACCTTTGGTATGGCGAAACCGGCGCTCCGGCGCAGCATTTGCAGATGGCAAGGATGCGGGCGGTGGAGAACCATCGCTGGATCCTGCTGGCCACCAACAACGGCACCACGGCTTCCATTGATCCGTTTGGGCGGGTGGTAAAGCAGGCGCCGCGGAACGTGCGCACCGCGCTGATAGCGCCGTATTCGCCGCAGAATGAAAGCACGTTTTACAGCCGCTATGGCGACGTGTTTGCCTGGATATGTGTGGTAATCTCTTTGCTGGCGGCGTTTGTGCGCTGGCGTTATCGCGCCCGCACCATGATTGAAGCCCGCCCTGCATAGCAAACCTATGGTTGATGAGTTAGAACGCGAATACACCGCCGTGCGCGACAAAGTGCGCGATCTGCGGAGCTATCTTTGACGCCCCTTCACTCCGCCAGCAATTAGCTGAAGTCGAGAAGAAGGTCGGCGACCCCGATATTTGGTCAGACCAGGAGAAGTCGCAGGTTTTGATGCGGCAGCGCCGCCGCCTGGAAGAATCCCTGGCCATGGACGCCGACCTGGCGCGCCGGACGGAAGACATCCAGGCATATTTTGACCTGGCGCGCGAAGGTGAAGGCGTCATTGAAGACCTGCGCAAGGAAATTGACGCGCTGCGCGAGGTGGCCGACAAACTGGAGACGCAGACGCTGCTCTCCGGCGAGCACGATATGCGCAATGCCATTGTCACCATCCACCCCGGCGCTGGAGGAACCGAGTCACAGGATTGGGCGGAGATGCTTTTGCGCCTCTATCTGCGCTGGGCGGAGCGCCAGGGCTTCCGCACGGAAATCAACGAGTATCAGCCGGCAGAAGAGGCGGGAATCAAATCGGCGACGTTTACCGTTACCGGCGATTACGCCTATGGGCTGCTGCTGAGTGAGATTGGCGTCCACCGACTGGTGCGCATCTCGCCTTTTGACCAGGCCAAACGCCGCCATACTTCTTTTGCCAGCGTCTTTGTCTCGCCGGAAATCGATGACTCCATCCAGGTGGACATCAAGCCGGAAGATTTGCGGATTGACACCTACCGCTCCGGTGGAAAAGGCGGCCAGCACGTGAACACCACGGATTCCGCCGTGCGCATCACGCACATTCCCACAAATATCGTGGTGGCCTGCCAGAACGAACGATCGCAGCACAAGAACCGGGAACGGGCCATGAAGATGCTGCGCTCCAAGCTCTATGAATTCGAGCTGGAGAAAAAGCGGGCCATCAGCAAAAAGCTGGAAGATTCCAAGCTGGACATTGATTTTGGCTCTCAGATACGCTCATATGTTCTGCATCCGTACCGGTTGATTAAAGACCATCGGACAAAGATGGAAGTGGGGGATGTGGACCGCGTGCTGGATGGCGACTTGAAGCCGTTTATCCGGGCGTTTCTAGTGGCGCGGCGGGACCAGAATTAGTAAGCAGTATTTAGTATTTGGTACTTCGTATTTGGCTTTGCCGGGACGTCCCATGCTGTTCTGGAGACGCGACACAATCGCGAGCTTACGGCTAAATGCCAAGTACCAAGTACCAAGTGCTGACTATGGCCTCTCTTCTTGAACAGATAAAAAGCAATTCACTGCCAGTAAATGCGATGCGCTCGGCAGCCAAGGGCGCATTGCCTGTCCCGCCGGAAGAGATGCTGGAAGTGCTGGTGTATCTTTCCCAGAACCCGCTCTTTGGCCAGGATGCGCGGATGACGTTGGCGCAATGGGACGCGCTGTCCGCGAAGGATGTGCTCGGCAAAGATACGGCCACGCCGGAGGTGCTGCTGTATTACTGGCAGCCGGAGAACCGCCGTCCCGTGCTGATGCCGACCCTGATTGAGAACCCGGCGATTCCGGACAGCCTGCTGATGGAACTTGCCGACACTGGTTCGCGTGAAACCGTGAATATGCTGCTGGCCAGCGCGCGGGCGCGAAATAGCCCCGGCGTGGTGGAAGCGCTGCTGGGGAATGAATACCTGACGCCAATTGAGGCGCGTAAGCTCCGGGGCGAGGATGACGACGCAGCGGCGACCTCCGCTCCGCCGCCTGAAGAGGATGCGCTGCCGGAGTTTGAGGTGCATCCGGAGACAGAGGCGGCGCTGCTGGCATTTGAGAAGGAGCATGCAGCGGAAATTTCGGCGGTGGAAGAGAAGCCGTTTGAACTGACGAAAGAAGAAGGCGCGGCGGCAGATGCCGGAACCGCGCCGGCGAGCGCGGATACTGCTGATAGTGCGGAAAACGCCGCGCCATCGGCAGTGGAAGCGCCGGAAAATGCGGACGAGGCGGGTGTTCCCGCAGCGGCCTTGCCTGCAGCCAATGCTCCCGCAACGATTGCCGCGCCAATACCTGACGAATATGAGAAGGCCGAACAAAAACGAATTACCGTGCTGCAGAGAGTTTCCCGGCTGAACGTGGGCCAGCGGATCAAGCTGGGTTTTATTGGCGGCAGGGAAGAGCGCGCGCTGTTGATCCGGGACACGGCGCGGCTGGTGCAGAACGCGGTGCTTTCGTCGCCCAAAGTTACGGACGCGGAAATAGAATCGTTTGCGGGATCAAAGAACCTGCAGGAGAACGTCTTCCGCGAGATCGCGCGGCAGCGCCGGTTCCTGAAGCTTTATCCCGTGATCCGGAACCTCTGCAACAATCCCAAATGCCCGCTGGATATCTCGCTCACGCTCATCAAGGGCCTGCAGGTGTATGACCTGAAAAGCCTGCGCCATAACAAGAATGTTCCCGACACCATTCGCAAGGTGGCGGCCAAGCTGTATACGGAAAAAGCCACGCGCGGCGGGGCCAAGAAAGAATGAAACTCACCACTGATTTACACTGATCACGCTGATTAAGACCAGGCGTGCTGTCGGAGACGAATGTGAAAACTACTGCGACCGACGAGATAGGTGAACTGCTAAAGCGGAGCAAGACCATTGCCGTGGTGGGACTATCTGACAGTCCGCTGCGCCCCAGCTACGGCGTGTCCGCGTACATGCAGGGCCATGGCTACCGCATTATTCCCGTCAACCCGGAGATCAAGGGCGCGCTGGGAGAGAAAGCCGTGGCGTCGCTTGCCGACATCGGCGAGAAGATTGACATTGTGGACGTTTTCCGCCGCTCAGAGTTTGTGCCTGAGATAGTGGACGAAGCCATCCGGCTGAAAGTACCGGCGATCTGGCTGCAGGAAGACGTGATTCATGAAGAAGCCGCAGCGAAGGCGCGCAAAGCGGGAATCATGGTGGTGATGGACCTGTGTATCTTAAAGGAGCACAGAGCAAGGTTCAGTTGATTAACCCGAAAAAGAAGAGAAACCCACGCAGCTCTTTTTTGCGCTTTGAGATCGTACTTCTTACCTCGCTCGCTATCTCCGCTTTATCAAAGTACCCGCGATCATGTCATGGAGGGCCTGCTTTTTCTCCGTGAATCCCGCCATCATGTATCCAATCCCGAGAATGATGCTGGAGATGATCTTGGAGAAGTGCCTTCCCGTGGCTTGCCCGAATGAGATCCGGCGCCCTTGCAGGTCAGTGACGTAGATGTTCAGAGCGCGCTTGCCAATCGTAGCCTGGCGTTCCGAACTTTCCTGCAGCGCGAAATAAAGCCAGATGCCGACGATGTCAATGACAATGCCTAGAAGCGGGAGCAGCGAAAGGATGAACAACGGTATAACCAGGATCACTATGTCCAGTAGGTATGCCCCAACGCGCATCCAAAAGCCAGCATAAGGCAGAGCAGCCGGCGCAGTGTATCCTACCGGCTGAGCGTAGACCTGTGCCGTTGAGACGCTTTGCGGCTGCATTGCCAGAGGCTGCGCCGCTGCCATTGCCGTGGTTTGAGGAGGCGGAGCCACCGCCGAAACTGCCGCTGCCATTGCAAGAGGCTGAACTGATGGGGGAGCCGCAGCAGACGCCATGACGTTGCCGCACTTGGAGCAGAACCGCGTTTGAGCATCCTGAGCTGTTCCACACTGACTGCAGAAGATTGAGTCGGCCATGGCGCGCTACTATAGCCTTGACTACTTTCTTTGTAAAGCTCGATTTATAGCGGGTTCCTAAGGATTCCCTTAGACGCCAAGCTTGCCCTGCTGCTGTGCGATTGAGATCACGAAAGCTGCTGGCAATCTTGCAGTTGGTGTCTTCCGAAAAACGTGGCGCTCAAGCCGGGTTGAGAATACTATTGCGAATCTTCCGTCTCCCCAGTTTCTCTATGTTGCAAAGGTCTTACTTTTTTCCTGGAATCTTTGCTCCCGGTTCGATGCAGCTCTACTTTTCGCTGCCTGATTTCTTCCATCCGCTGTGCAAACAGTTTTTCGCGGCCTTCCGCAGTCGGATGGTAATATTCCCGCCCGCGCAGATTGTCTGGCATGCACTCCATGTCAGCTACTTTTTCTTCAAGATCGTGGGCGTACTTGTAGCCTTTGCCGTAACCGACCTGTTTCATGAGCTTGGTTACAGCGTTGCGAATGTGTAGCGGCACGGGCTCGGCGGCGGTCTTTTCCACGTCTTCAAGGACGGCGCTATAAGCAGTGTAGAGCGCGTTCGATTTCGGGGCCAGAGCCAGGTAGACAGCGGCTTGGGCGAGTGCGAGCGCGGCTTCCGGCATGCCAAGAAAATCAATGGCGTCCTTGGCGGAGAGGCACAGATTCAGCGCCTCAGGCGCGGCCAGGCCAATGTCTTCTGAGGCCATGCGCACAACGCGCCGCGCGATG
>DATBCN010000244.1:0-3119 GCA_036270475.1 Candidatus Angelobacter sp.
GATTTACAACCAAGAAAATCGCTGGCGCGGCAATACACGTGAGCGGATCACGCGGCCCAACGCCATTGAATGTTGTAAACTAGAGTTGATGACCATCCATCTTCGGCCCGAACTGGAAGAATTGATTAAACAGGACATTCAGCGGGGGGCCTACCAAACCGTGGATGAGTACGTGGAGCACGCGGTTTTTATGCTTCATGAGCAAGAAGCATGGCTCGCGGAACATCAAAGTGAAATAACCGCAAAGATCCAAGCTGGGTATGACGCCGCCCAGCGCGGTGAGTTGATCGATTCTGACCAGGTCCGTTCCGCTCTTGAAGACAGAAAACGCCTGTGGCTGGCTGGCAAGCGCCAGAGATGATCGCCTACCAATTCACTTCTAAAGCAGTGGACGATCTCTTCGAAATCTGGAGTTACATCGCCCGTGACAATCCTGCGGCAGCGGACGCTGTTGAAGATTCAATCTACCGCTCCTGCACTCTTCTCGCGCAACAGCCCCTCGCAGGCCGTGTCCGAACGGACCTGACTCCGCTCCCTCTTCGTTTCTGGTTCCTACAGCCTTATTCCAATTACGTTATCGTTTATGATCCAGCGACCAAGCCATTGCAGATTATCAGGCTGCTCCATGGCGCTCGAAACATCCCATCTTTATTGCCTTAAGGCGGTTCTTTTCGCGCGGAATTTGGATCGGTCAACCCTTAGCCCCTGCCGTTCCATCTCCTTGACCAGATACATCATCTGCCCATAGTGATGGCAGAGATGGCCATGGCAATGGAGAAACAGTCTAAAACGGTCGTTTGCCATGTCCATTCCCTTGCCTGAGTATGGTAATGACCAATCGCTTTCCTTCTGCTTGTGCAGTTCGGCCACAACCAGGCCAATCGCATCCGCAAAATTCCGCACCAGCAAGCTTTTCGGAGCACGCGACGCATCCGTAAACTCCAGCGGACGGTTGCGCACGTAGCCCGTACCGGCAATCTCCGTGCCCACGTAATAACCCAGGTTGCCCGTAAGATGAAGGAGAAGATGCCCAATGCTGTTTCCGTAGAGATAAGGCTTCGTCCATATCTGGTCATCGGAAAGCGGGGCCACCAGCGCAAGGATTTTTTTTGCGGCATCCTGATAGTAGCTTGCAAAATCGGCGGCGACAGTGGAAGTAAGGGGCGTCACGTCCGCGATTCTAGCAAAAATCCCGCGCCCTCTGTTTAGGATAGAATTTTCTCTTGGCTACCAATCCCTCATCGAGCACTTCTCAGCCCGCACAGAAGGGCCGTGTCTTTCTCATGGACACAATGTCCTTCATCTTCCGCGCCTATCACGCCATGGCCCGGCAACGGCCCATGTCCACCAAGAAAGGCGTTCCCACCGCCGCGACATACGTTTTTGTAAACATGCTGCGCAAGCTGCGGGCGGACTTCAATCCGGAATACCTGGCTGCGGTCTTTGACGTTGCCGGCCCCACGTTCCGCGACGAACAGGCCAGGGCCGTCACCTCCGTCCGCAAGTTCGATATCAAGACGCAGACCTTCAAGGAAGTGGAGTACCACGGCTATAAGGCGCAACGCTCAGAGATGCCGCACGACCTGGTGCAACAGGTGCCATACATCCGCCGCGCGCTTGAAGCCTATCGTATTCCGGTCCTCGAATCGCAGGGCTTTGAAGCCGATGACGTGATCGGCACTCTTGGCCGCAAGGCGGCAGAGCAGTCCTACCGCGTGTTTGTCGTCTCCAGTGATAAGGACATGCTGCAACTGGTGAATGACAAAATCTGCGTGCTGAACCCGCCCAAGGACAATCTGATCTGTGACGTGGCCAAGGTGGAAGAGATTCTGGGCGTGAAACCGGAGCAGGTGATTGACGTGATGGCGTTGCGCGGCGACTCCATTGACAATATCCCCGGCGCGCCGGGAATCGGCGACAAGGGGTCGGTGGATATCATCAAACGCTTTGGCACTCTCGATAATGCGCTGGAACACGCCGGCGAAGTTGAGCGCAAGACCTACCGCGAATCGCTCCTGAACAACAAAGATACCATTCTGTGGAGCAAACAGCTCGTCACCATTGACCAATACGTTGACATTCCGCTGGACCTGGAAAAGATGATTGCCGGCGAGCCTGACTCGGACGCGCTTCGCGTACTCTTCAGCGAGCTTGAATTCACCACACTGCTCAAGGAACTCGTGCCAGTCATGGAGGTGCGCGAGACCGAGTATCGCGATCTCACATCGGCCAAAGAGCTTAAGGCGCTGGCCGAAGCAAAAGCGCCGCTGGCGGTTGCGTTTGAATTCACCGTCGCCGCCAAAACCAAGGTCGAAGAAGAAGAGCCGGAAGAAGAAGGCGGGCAGAAGTCCGGCGATTTGCTTTTCGATGGGCCCGTTGCGTCAACCGAGCCGGATGCTCTTGCGCCGCTGAAAATCGCGCTCTCCGCTGAACAGGGCAAAGCCTTCAGCGCCGTGCTGGATGACAATGAAATTTCCGCCGGCTTGAAAGCGCTGCTCAACAACGCCGCCGTTCCCAAGGCAATCCATGACTACAAAACGGCGCTCCGCCAACTTGAAGCACACGGCGTGGAACTCGCGGGCGTTCGCGACGAGCCCATGCTTTACTCCTACCTGATTAACCCCACGTATACCAATCACTCGCTGGCGGAGATCGCGGTCCGCAGCTTCAACCTGGGCCTTTCGCCGTCAGTGGCTGAAGCCGCTGACGTGACCGGGCGCATTGCTCCCGTTCTACGCAAGGAGGTTGAAGCCGCCGGCCAGATGCCGCTGTATGAGCAGATCGATCTGCCCTTGGTTCCGGTGCTGGTGCGGATGGAGCAGGCAGGAGTCAAGATCGACCGCCACATGCTGGGCAAACTTTCTGTCGACCTGGAAACCCAGTGTGACGCCAAGGCGCGCGAGATCCATGAGAAGGCCGGGACCACCTTCAACATCAATTCACCTAAACAGCTCGGCAAGGTGCTGTTTGAAGACCTCAATCTGCCCAAACCCGTGAAATACGGCAAGGGCAAGACCGTCTCAACCGCCGTGGATGTTCTGGAAGCGCTTTCAGAAACGCATGAAGTGCCGCGCATGGTGCTGGATTATCGCCAGCTTTCAAAACTCAAGAGCACTTAC
>DATBCN010000245.1:0-5764 GCA_036270475.1 Candidatus Angelobacter sp.
GCGGATGTCCTCCACCGCATCTTCTACAGTGGCTACATCTGACAGCCGCACAACGCCGGAGCCGTTTCTGGCCACGATGATGTTTTTGTAATCGTCCGCTTTAAATATCTGGTCGTTGGCGGTAATCTGCCACGCATTCACTGCGCCGGCAAACTCGCCCTTGGGACGGTTCGCATTTGCCGCGCCCAGCGCGGCCCGCACCTGCTCCACACCCACGCCCAGCTTGTTCAGCAACGTGGGATTCACCTCGGCCCGCACCGCCGGCTTTGCGCCGCCGCCTACAAAAACCTGCCCGATGCCCGGCACCTGTGAGAGCTTCTGCGCCAGCACGGAATCAGCCACGTCATACATGCGCGGCTTGGTAATGCTCTCTGAGGTGAGAGAAAGAATCATGATGGGCGCATCCGCCGGGTTCACCTTGCGCCAGTTCGGACGCGTGGGCAGGTTCGCCGGCAACTGTCCCAATGCGGCATTGATGGATGCCTGCACGTCACGGGCGGCAGCGTCAATGTTGCGCGAGAGATCGAATTGCAGCGTGATGCTCGTCGATCCAAGCTGGCTGGTTGAGGTCATCTGGTTGACCCCGGCGATGCGGCCAAACTGGCGCTCCAGCGGAGTCGCCACGGACGACGCCATGGTTTCCGGACTGGCTCCGGGCAGTCCGGCATTCACGCTGATCACCGGATACTCCACCTGTGGAATCGGCGCGACCGGCAGGCGCGTATACGCCAGAACGCCGGCCATCAACAGTCCCAACGCAAGCAGTGACGTGGCGACCGGACGGCGGATAAATGGAGCGGAGATATTCATGCTTTTTCTGAAATCCCGACCCTGAGCTTGCGAAGGGGAGGGACCCCTATAACCTGAAGAATCTCAAGGGTTAGATCTCTCCATTGCGGGTTGGTCTTTGCGAACAATGCAATCTTCTTTTCTCTCCGCCATCTTTTGATCTGCTGTTCGCGCTCACCGGCTATCTTGGGATCGTTGTAAGTCTCAAAATACATCAAACGGTCAACTTTATACTTTCTGGTGAAACCATCGAATAAGCCGGCTTTGTGCTCCGTCATTCTCTTCCGCAAATCGTCAGTAAGACCCACGTATAACGTGCCGCTAAGGCCCGCGAGCACGTAGACGAAGTAACAGCGCTGGAATCTCCGTGCCGTCGGTTTGGTCTTTATGGTCATAACTCAACAATCGTCCTTGCTATAGAGGTCCCTCCGCCTGCGGCGTTCGGGACTCCGGAAAGACATCAGTCCGCGCCCGCAGGCTCCTTTTCCGGGACAATCTCATTGCCCACCCGGAAGCGCGAGAACCGGCGCGCCAGTTTGTCAAACCATATATAGATCACCGGCGTGGTATAGAGCGTAAAGAGCTGGCTCAACAGCAATCCACCGATAATCGTAATTCCCAGCGGATGCCGCAGCTCTGATCCGGTGCCACTGCCAAACGCCAGCGGCACTGCGCCCAGCAGCGCGGCCATGGTGGTCATCATGATCGGGCGGAAGCGCAGCAAACTCGCCTGATAAATCGCTTCTTCCGGAGGCTTGCCATCCCTGCGTTCTGCCACCAGCGCAAAATCAATCATCATGATGGCGTTCTTTTTCACAATGCCGATCAAAAGAATAATGCCGATCAGCGCCACCACCGTAAGATCATTGCGCGTCAGGATCATCGCCAGAATCGCGCCCACTCCGGCCGACGGCAGCGTGGAAAGAATCGTGAGCGGGTGAATATAACTTTCATACAGCACGCCCAGCACAATGTAGACCGTTATCAGCGCGGCCAGAATCAACCATGGTTCAGACGCGAGAGAATTCTGGAAGGCCGCCGCCGTCCCCTGAAAGCTGGGATGAATGCTGGCCGGCATTCCCATTTCCTGCTCCACCTGCGCGATCACCTTGGTGGCCTTGCCCAGAGATTCGCCCGGCGCAAGATTGAAAGAGATGGTCACCACCGGGAACTGCCCTTGATGATTGATGGCCAGCGGCGCCGGTGAGGTCACAAAATGGCTGAACGTTGAGAGCGGGACCTGCTGCCCGGTAATCGACTTTACGTAAATGCGCGAAAGATCGGCGGGATCATCCTGGAATTGCGGCCCCACTTCAAGCACCACATGGTACTGGTTCAACTGCGTAAAGATGGTTGACACCTGGCGCTGGCCAAAAGCGTCATACAGCGTATCGTCAATGGTCTGGGGCAGGATTCCAAATCGCGCTGCCGTGTCGCGGTCAATCGCCAGATCGGCTTTCAGTCCGCCGTTTTGCTGGTCGCTGGCCACGTCGCGCAGCTCCGGCTGCGTGCGCAATTTGGCCAAAATGCGCGCCGACCAGTCATTCAGCTCGTTGGCGTCGGCGTCTTCCAGCGAATATTGGAATTGCGTGCGGCTCACGCGGTCTTCCACCGTCAGGTCCTGCACCGGCTGCATATATAAGGTAATGCCTTCCACCTTGGCCAGTTCCGGCTGCAGGCGGCGGATAATGTCAGAGGCCGTTGTGTCGCGGTCTTCATGCGGCTTTAGGTTGATCTGGATGCGCCCGCTGTTCTGCGTGGTATTGGTCCCGTCAATGCCGATAAACGATGACAGGCTTGCCACGTCTGGATCTTCTAAGATGACCTTGGTCAACTTTTGCTGGCGTTCCGCCATGGAAGTGAACGAAACGTTCTCCGGCCCTTCAGAGATTCCCAGGATCACGCCGGTATCCTGCACAGGAAAAAAGCCCTTGGGCACGATCACGTACAAGTACATGGTCAGCGCCAGCGCGCCAACCGTTGCCAGCAGCGTGGCCGTCTGGTGTTTCAGCACCCACTGCAGCGTGCGTCCGTAATACTCAATTACCTTTTCGTAGCCGCGTTCTGAAGCCTGGTAGAGCTTCCCGTGCTTTACGGTCTTGGGATTTTTGAGCAGACGCGCCGCCATCATCGGCGTAAGTGTCAGCGATACAATCGCCGAAATCACAATGGTCACGGCCAGCGTGACGGCAAATTCACGGAAGAGGCGGCCCACGATATCGCCCATGAACAGCAGCGGGATCAGCACGGCGATGAGCGAGACCGTCAGCGAAATAATCGTAAAGCCGATCTGTCCGGCGCCTTTTAGCGCGGCTTCCAGCGGTGAATGGCCTTCTTCTAAATAACGATCGATGTTCTCGATCATCACAATGGCGTCATCCACCACAAACCCGGTGGAGATGGTAAGCGCCATTAATGAGAGATTGTCCAGGCTGTAGCCCAGCAGGTACATCACAGCAAAAGTGCCGACAATTGAAAGCGGCACCGCCACACTGGGAATAATGGTGGCGGAAAGATTGCGCAGAAAAAGAAAGATCACCATCACCACCAGCGCAATGGTGAGCATCATTTCAAATTGCACGTCTTTCACTGAAGCGCGAATGGTCTGCGTGCGGTCCGTAAGCACGGCCACTTTAACTGACGCCGGCAGCGACCCCTGCAACTGGGGCAGCACTTTCTTGATGCGGTCCACCACGCTGATGATGTTGGCCCCGGGCTGGCGCTGTATGTTTACGATCACCGCCGGGGCAAGGTTCATCCACGCGGCTTGTTTGCTGTTTTCCGCGCCGTCAATCACCGTGGCCACGTCGCGCAGGCGCACCGGCGCACCGTTGCGGTAGGCAATGATTACATCTTTATATTCATTGCCGGAAAGCAACTGGTCATTGGTGGAGATGGTAAAAGCCTGCCGCTGATTTTCCAGGACTCCCTTGGCCTGGTCCACGTTGGCCTGGCCCAGCACCGTGCGCAAATCTTCCAGGCTCAACCCGTAGGAAGCCAGGGCCGTGGGGTTGGCTTGTATGCGTACTGCCGGCTTCTGTCCGCCGCTGATGGAAACCATGCCCACGCCGGTAAGCTGGGAAATTTTTTGCGCCAACGTGGTGTCAGCCAGGTCTTCAACTTTTGCAAGCGGCAGACTGTCTGAAGTGAGCGCAAGAGTAAGAATAGGCGCGTCAGCGGGATTGACCTTGCTATAGATCGGCGGATTGGGCAGGTCGCGCGGCAGGAATGTGGTGGCCGCGTTGATGGCAGCCTGCACTTCCTGTTCCGCAATGTCGATGCTCTGCTCCAGGTTGAACTGCAGCGTGATCACCGAACTGCCGAACGAACTGGTGGAGGTCATCTGGCTTAGCCCCGGCACCTGGCCAAACTGCCGCTCCATCGGCGCCGTCACGGATGAGGCCATCACCTCTGGGCCTGCGCCGGGATAAAACGTAATGACCTGGATCGTGGGGTAATCGACTTGCGGCAGCGCGGAAACCGGCAGTTGCAAATACGCAACCACGCCCACCAGCAGCAATCCAATCATCAGCAGCGACGTGGCTACCGGACGAAGAATGAATAATTTTGATGGACCGCCATTGGGCATGTTTTTTAACGTCAATTCGGGCAACAAGCTTCAACGCGAGTTGCAGTTAACGTGCAATTTTCCAGAAAGAAGGACTTCCCTTCACTGCCCAGGCTCCACGGCGCGTTTCTGGCCGTTCGGTTGCCGGTTGTCGCCCCGAACTTCCACGTGCGTGCCAGGCTGCAGTTTGTCTTGTCCGTCGGTCACAACGCTGTCGCCGGGTGTCACGCCTTGTGAGATCGCGGCAAAATTGCCGTCACTAAAAGTTACAGTCACGGGCCGCATTTCTGCCGTGTTGTCATTCTTAATGCCAAACACATACGTCCCCTGCGGCCCGCGCTGGATGGCCGCCGCCGGTACCACCGTATTGTTTTTCCGCGTCTCCAGCAGCAGATGGACATTCACAAACTGGTTGGGCCAGAGCGAGCGGTCGCGGTTTTCAAAAACCGCTTTCAGCTTTCCCGTGCCGGTTGTAGTGTCAATCTGGTTGTCGATCGTGGTCAGCGCACCGGTAGCCAATTTGGTCTGGTCGTCACGGCTGAAAGCGTCAACGCTTAGCTTGCCGTTGCGCATGTGCTGGGAGATAGTTTGCAGATTGTCCTGGGGCAGGTTAAAAATCACGGCAATGGGCTGCAACTGCGTGATCACCAGCAGTCCGTTGGGATCAGCCGCGTGGACCATGTTGCCCACGTCAATCTGCCGCAGGCCAATGCGTCCGCTTACCGGCGCGGTGATGCGGGTATAGGCCAGATTGAGTTTTACCGTGTCCACCTGGGCCTGGTCGGCGCGCACTGCGCCATCAAGCTGGGCTTCCAGAGATCCCTGGGTATCAAACTGCTGCTTGGGGATTACGCCGTCTTTATATAGCTGTTGAAAGCGGTCAAGGTTCAGCCGTGCGTCTTTGAGCGCGGCCTGGTCTTTAAACAGGGTGGCCTCAGCCTGGCTTAATTGCACCTGGTAAGGGCGCGGATCAATCTCCGCCAGCAGCTCGCCCTGTTTTACCTCCTGCCCTTCCTTGACCGGGACCTGTACCAGTTGTCCGTCAATGCGGCTTTTCACGGCCACGGTATTAAAGGCTTCCACCGATCCCAATCCATTCAAAAGGACGGGCAGGTCGCGTACTTCGGCTTTTGCCACGGCGACGGGAATCGTCATCTGGCCGGCGTTACGTCCGCCTTTGCCTCCGCCGCTTTTCTGTTTGGAATCGGCACTGGTCTTGCCGCAACCGGTCAATATGAAAGCCAGGCATGCACACATCAGGATGCGGCCAGCCAGTCTGCAGGGTAAATGTTTCGACATCTGTCCTCTCAGGGCAGTATCTTGGAAATCTGAAATCCTATACAGACTTCGGTTTTTCAGCAATTGCCGGTGACCGGCGGGGGCCGGTTCCGCTAGGAATGTTGCCGA
>DATBCN010000246.1:0-10576 GCA_036270475.1 Candidatus Angelobacter sp.
GTATCTCAAGGAAAATACAGAAGAGATCGCTTGTGGACAGAGTGAATCCGCGCGACCTACGTCACCGCATCCTAACCAGCCCATTACAAACTGTCAACTTTTTTGCCGCCCCCGATTCGTCAGTCGGTGAATATCCGGAAGAGGGAGAGACTGACGGTTAGTTTTGTGATGCCAGCGCCTTGGTGGAGGTTGGCCGGGTAGTGAAAATCTTCTTGCAGAAGGCTTATCGACTCCCACTTACCGACTCCCAACGGATGCCACTCCTTTTCTTTGCCGTCATTTTATCCGTAGTGCCAGTAATACCGTTACTTATCACTTATCCAGCAGGTTCCCCAACGGCCCCAGTTCCAGGTTCAGCTCTTCCGGCTTTAGCCCAAAGGCCGCCGCGATCTCGTTTACCTTGGCTTCCAGCCGCATCAATGCCTGGCCCATCTCTTCTACCTTGGCATCGCCCAGTGACCCGCCTTCCATCCGCCGGATGGCCTGCCGCTCCAAAAGACGCCGCAACAGCTCCACCAGGCTCAACACCAGCCTCGCCAGCCCTTGCTCAATGTTCTCTGGCGAACAATCAATCCGGTCAAGAGCGCCTTCCCCCACGGCTTTCAACTCACGGTTCATCTCAGAGACGGCCGCGGCAATCTCCTCCGGAGTGATTTTGCGCAGTTCGGTCATTTTTTTGCCAGTCATTTTTTTAAGCCAGTCATCTTTTTAGCCAGTCGTTTTATAGCCAGCCGTCGTAAGCTGTTTATTTAGCGCCTGCAACTTGCGGCGCCCTTACCATCTCACTCAAAAACTCCGCCGCCGGCCAGGGACCACTTGCACGCAGTGAGATTGCTTCCGGCGCGGCAATTCCCTTCACCGCCTCGCGGAAGGCATGCTCGCGTCCGCGTTCTACCAGAACAAAGTACCGGTGCCCGTTCTTTCCCTCACGCACCAGGAACTGATGACTCATCTCGCCCAACGCATCGCGCACCTGTTGCACATGCTGTTCGATTGTCCTGAGCAGCGCGGCCTTCTGTTCCAGATAGGCCCTGCCTGTGCTTGAATCCTGCTGTTGCCGCCCAGTCGACGGAAAAACCACGAACTCCATCTGCACAAAATTTTTTAACCGTTCCAGGTCTTCCAGAAACCGCTCCTGCTGCCCGGCGGCAAAGGCATTCAGCGCCGCCTCGTCCTCAAAAACTGATAGCAGCCGGAACGGTATGACCGCTGTCTGGTTGAATACGTGATGAACCACGCCATGAAACTCCACGGCGTTTTTTTGCATATCAGCAGGGTTGAAGGGCCAGTCCACTTCCGACCAGAGCAGCCTGAGCGCGCTAAATTGCGCCGTCTGCACCGGGGATGTTTTCACTCCCGAAGCGGGAACAGAGATATGCGGTCCGTGCTGGAAGGCGCAATAGGCCAGAACGTGGCTCACTTCAGCCTCCGCTTCTCCTCGGCCTGCAGATTTTCGAGCGCCGTTTCCACTGCCGTGAGCACCACGTTAAGCCCCAGATACACCAGGTCCACGCCCGCAAGTGAGATCACCAGCGATCCATGGATCACCACCCCTGAATTCAGGACGTGATCAAGGATTTCCAGCAGAGAGATATCTTCCTCTCCGCCGCCCAGCAATTCAACGGATTCAAAATCAGTCGGCATCAGAGACAAACGAATACGGCGGCCACGGTCCATTTACTTCGATGCGCCGCTTCCCTTCCCACCTCTCCGCAAAATTTTTAAGCGCCTGGTCCCACTGCTTGCGTTTGGCGCGCGGCACCAGAAAGGTGGCCTGCCAGAGCAGACTGGGTTGTGCCCCGCTTACCTTGCCGCTCGCAGCGGAATCCGTGGCAATCTTTTCGAGCGCCGCCGCCAACTCAAGCAGTTCCTGATCATTGCGCTCCGGACGCTTTTTCATCCGCGCGGCTTTCTGCAGCAAATAGTCCTTGCCCGACCGGGCCTCGATTACCTGCGCTTGCGGCGCTGCGTGTTCGGCGAACACTTTTACGCCCCACTCGTCGCCGCCGCTCACGCGGGCAAAAACCTTGTTGAGCGCAGCTTTCCGGCCCAGCACGTCTTTTACCAGGGCCGGCTCGCCGGAAAAAATAGTGCCAAATCTGGCCGGGACAATCGCCGTTTGCGCCGACACTTCACCCACCACCTGTTGGTGACGCACGCCATGCAGCGCCAGCCACTCCAGGTTTTCCATGTTGCGCTCCATGGCCTGGGCAAAACCTGCATGGTCCACTTCGCACACCCAGCAGACAAACTCTCCGCACGGCAACGTCCGCACGGCATGCACGCCATCAATCCCCGCGCTGCCGATCTTGCCCAGCTTAGGTGCTGGCTTCTTCGCGGCTTTCACGCCTGCGCTGCGCGATATCCCATAGAGATAGAGCGCCCCCGTGGCCGCTAATTTTTTGCCTGGATTTGCCATAGTTCGCTGGTGAATCTCTTCAGCTTTTGCGCCCCTGCAATTTCCTGGGGAAAATCACGCACCAGATACATGCGATGCGCGCCGTATTTCCGCTGCAGCGTTTCGAGCGTAGCCATCTGCCACCGACGCGCGCGCCGACACCGTTTACATCCCGTCTCAGAGCCAAGCAAGACGCGGTTCACAAACAAGGAATCCACGGCAATTCCCAGTTCGCTCATCGCCGCCAGCAGGCGTTGCGTCTGGCGGTCAGGTACCGGCTCCGGCAACATCACCGCCCAGGCCCGGCTTTCTTTGCGATCGCGCATGATCTCCAGCAATTTGCGCACTCGCTGCCCCAATCCGGCCAACTCCACCGCAACATCCTGCGCGAGGGCTAGTGTACGGTGCGAAGCCAGGCTTTTCAATAAAAGCCGTGACCACAGAAGAATGCGCTCCGGCATGCGCAGCATTTCCAGCGCGTGGCCCGTCGGCGCCATATCAATAAAGACGCGGCCCGGCTTCGCCTCCAGCAGGTCAAGAATGCGGAAAACGGCAAAGACCTCATCCACTCCGGGCGGCACCACTTCCATTAAAGCGGCAAATACCTCTTTCTCAAAAGTAAGGTCCACATGCAGACCGCCGGATTCCATGCTGGTGTCGGCAGAAAGCTGCTGCTTGATGCGGGCCGCCCAGCGGCGAAACTCAAAGACAGAATCCATTTCCATGGCGCCCAGGCCGGGATCGCCAAGGACTTCCACCAGATGATCGTCGATTTTCTTCTGGAAAACATCATCGAGCGATGGCGCGGGGTCCGTGGAGCAGACCGTGGCATGAATGTCCTTACGCAACGCCCGCGAATGGTAAGCCAGCCCGGCGGTGATGGTGGTCTTGCCCACGCCGCCTTTGCCCAGAGTGAACGAAAGCCGCGTCTCCGCCACAGGCCACTCGCTTTTGGTGACATGGATCTTGTTCTTGGCTGGATTTGGCGGCGGTGCTGAAAGGTTAGGCCGCTTGCCGGCAAAAACAGCCGCTCCAAACTGGCGCAGCCGCCGCGCGCCCAGCAAAGGATTGCCGGGGTCTGGACCAATCAGCCGGGGAACGCGCGGGAAATTGCGTTTGAGAAACTGGACGGCTTCTTTTCCCTGGCGGACGCGAGAGCGGCACCGCGAACATTCTTCTCCATTCAACACAACGCGGTTCAGAACAATGCCGCCCACATGCATGTCGTGCGCCGATTCCTGCAAGGTCTGCATGCTGCGCACGGCTTCATTCAGGGAAAACGTCTCCGGCGAGGTCACTAATAAAATTTCCGCCTGCCCGGCGCTAAAGGCTTCTTTAACCTGCCGCACCATGGCTTGCCAATCCTTGAGAAAGCTATTGACTGGTTTGTTGCTGCGTCCGCCAAAACGCTGCGCCAGCAGCGCATCGCGGCTGGAGGCAACTTCAAGAAAATTCAGGAAACGCTGAAAGTGCGCCGGCATTTCAAAGAGGCGGAGCGTGTGGCCGAAGGGGGCGGTATCCACCACAATATGATCGTGCTCGCCGCGCTCCAGCATTTCTCGCAGCGCCAGCAGCCCGGCAACCTCTGACATTCCGGGCAGCGTTGTATCCAGCAACGGGGCAATTTCTTCGCGATTGAAAAACGTGCCGTTCTCAACAATACTAAGGACGCCTTCGCGATTGCCCTCCAGAAACTTTCTGAATTCACGCTCGCTGTCAACCTGCCAGATGGAAAGTTTTTCATCCACCCCGGACAAGCGATGCGGCCCTTGCCGCAGCCTGGTTTCCAGCATGTCCGCCACTGAATGCGCGGGATCAGTGGACATAAGCAATGTCGATGCCCTGGGATTGCGCGCGGCCAGATGCAGCGCCAGCGCGCAGGAAACAGTCGTCTTTCCTACTCCGCCTTTTCCCACCACAAAGGTCAGCTTGGCCACAATGCGATTGTATGCGGAGAAGCCGCCTTCAGCCTATCGCCGCGCAACCATGGCCCGCTTGAGAAAATAGTCCACCAGTTCGCTGGATGAGTTGTCCATCTCCACGTCAAACGCCCTGATCTTGGTGGTGAAATAATTGAACATCATTACCGCAGGGATGGCGACCGTAAGCCCCAGCGCCGTCGTCATCAGCGCCTCGGAGATTCCGCCGGCCACCGCGGTTAAACCGGTGGTCTGGGCGCCCTGCATTTCACGGAAGGCGTCAATAATTCCAATGACCGTGCCCAGCAGGCCGACAAACGGCGCGGTTGAGCCAATCGTAGCCAAGCCGCTCAGTCCGCGCTCCAGCTCGGCATGGACGATGGCCGCGGCCCGGTCCAGCGCTCGGCGGCTGCCTTCAATCTTGTCGTCAGAAATTTCTTCTGACTGCTGCTGCACCTTGAACTCCAGCAGGCCCGCGGCCACCACTTTGGCCAAGTGGCTCTTTTTGTTGCGCTCAGCCACTCGAATGGCTTCGTCAATCTTGCCTTCGCGCAATGCGCCCGCCACCAGAGGGGCAAACTGGCGCGACTGCTTGCGCGCTGCGGTAAAAGCCAGCCAGCGGTCCATCATCACGCCAATTGACCACGCCGACATCCCAAGCAGGATAATGGCGATGCTTCGCGCGGGCCATTGCATGTTCACCCACATGTGCCACAGGTCAAAACGCTGCGTACTTGCGGTGGATTGAAACAGAATCACGGCGCCCATAGGCGTTTTCATGAAGATGGAGCTGGCAAGATGTGCGACAAGCATAGATGACAATCCTCCGGTGAACTGCCGCTGAAATTCATTCGAGCGTGCGGCAATCCGGCGGCCTTCTATTCGGCCCGTAGGATTGTTTTGACACCGGCTCTTCCGCTTTTGCTCCCGTGAGCCATACGCCAGATGTAAGCTTTAAGTAACGATTCAGCACTGGAATTCACCATCATCAGGCAGTAAAATCCCCAGGCGGGAGCGCCAACTATGACCACGCGGCATTTGCGTCACGGGCTCTGTTTCTTCGCATTTCTACTGGTAAGTATCGCCACTGTTTTCGCGCAGGCCCCGTTGACCGTTGGGCCGCTCACGGTAACCATCCCGCCGGGGTGGACCAAGCAGGAATTTTTCGGGACCGTCAAGTTTTATTCTCCTGGTTCGACGCCACAACAGTTCCTGAGATTGCAGTTTCTGCCCACCGAAGAAACCCCGCAGGACGTGCGCCAGCGTCATTCCACGATCATTGGAAATTTGTCCGGCATCATGCGCCCCGGCACCTCGCCGCAAAACGGAGTAACCGGCAACTTCATCTGGTCAAGAGTTGAAGTGCAAATGCCAAACAATCCGCCCGAAACCATGATCTGGTACAGCGCTAAAGCCGGATCGACATACGTGGCTGTTGGACTGGAAACAACAAGCCCTGACCTGCTTGCCAGGAATCTTCCGGCTGTCGAAGCCATGCTGGCACGCGCCTCTTTGAAAGGCACGTCCGCGCCACCAGCGGTATCAAATGCCCCGAATGGAATTGCGCCCGCCGGCAAGGCATCCGGCGGAACGCCCGGCGCAGTCGGGCTCGCCACGCTCGATGAATACATTTTCACCGCACCCGCGAGCTGGGCCGCGCAGAAGCTCTCCGATGCAATCATGCTCTCTTCACCGCCATCGGAGACGAATGAAAAGTGCCTGCTCTACCTGATGCCGATGCGCCCAGCGGGCACCAACCTGCTGCAGGATGCCAACAACGCATTTCGCGACGTGTGGCTGCATAACTTTGCGCTGCGCAACCAGACACCGGCCGGCTTCGCCTTTCCGGAATCGACCATTCACGGCTATTCCGGACAAGGATGGGAGTACGTCATAGTTAGAAAAGGCATTGCGCAGCCTAATAATCCCCAGGAAAGCCGCCTCGGCTTTGTCATGGTGGCGAAGCTCGACAACCGTCTGGCCGTCATCTCCGGCCTTTCAAAAGACCCGTTGGTGAGCGCCTGCATGGGCGAGAATAGGGGCACCACCAATTGGCCCAAATTTTTCTACAGCCTGAGCTTCAGGAATTGGCAACCGGGTGATCAGACCCCGACCATGCGGAAGCTCCTGGCCGGAGAGTGGATCGCCGCTACGGCGACGGCCGGCGACCTTATTACCTTCGCCGGCAACGGGCGTTTTGCCAATACCGCCGCGGCGCAACAGTATCACCTCGGCATCAATGAGCTGATCACCACCACCCAGGCTTATTTCGGCAACGGGAGTTACACGCTGCGAGGCAATGCCATCACGATGAAGCAGGACGATGGAAAAACCACCCCAGGGTTCTTCCGTATCGAGCAGGAAAGCAAGGATGATGGCCGCACCTGGGCCGACGCGTTCTACCTCATGCGCACCAGTTCAGTCGACGGCCAGGAGTATGAGCTGAGATTCAAGAGGAACCGGTAAAAGCTGAGACGAGCTGATCACATAGTGCTGGCCATGGCATCCACGCTGGTGGAAGGGCTCGACTAAGACGATCCAATTTTGCATTTTTCGATTCCTACTCGGCGTCATTCGTTCTCCTGAATCCGATGGTTTATTCTTCCTATAGGGTTCCCTCGCTCCGCTCGGGATTTCAGAACAAATGCTCATCCTCGCCATCGACACATCGGGACAATCCGGCGGCATCACGTTGGTAGAAGCGGACGCGGAATCGTTCCGCGTGATTGAGTCGGCGGCAATAGCCGGCGGGACGTTTTCCGCACAGCTCATTCCCACACTGGCGGCGCTGCTCAAGAAACATGGATATGGGGTAAAAGACCTCGGGGGATTCGCCGCAGCCTCCGGCCCGGGATCGTTCACTGGACTGCGCGTGGGGCTAAGTGCGATTAAAGGTCTGGCAGAGACTTTGCAAAAACCAATCGCGGTTGTCTCCGTGCTGGAGGCGCTGGCTTCACTCTCTGAACATTCTGGAAGGGTGGCCGCTGCCATGGATGCAGGGCGAAAAGAAGTTTTTCTTGGCGTCTTTGACAAAGTGGGCGACAACCCGGAGTACAGGCCGGTGGCTGAAGGCCGCCAATCCAGCGCACAGGGCCTGCAAAAGGAGCGCGAAGAACTATTGTCCCAGCAGGAGTTTCTTGCGGCTTTGAGCGACGAGGGCGCGGTGTGGCTGATCACCGCCGACACAGCAATCGCAGAGTTGGCAGCGGAGTCAGATTCCGCCGTTACCGTGGTCGCGCGACCAGGAAGTGAAGTAGTTGCGCGGCTTGGCGCCGCCAAACTTCTGGCCGGCGAAACTGTTTCCGTGGAAGCATTGGACGCGAATTACCTGCGCCGCTCCGATGCAGAAATTTTTTTCAAAGGAAATCGCTGAATCGTGGTTTCTGAAAAGACGCCCGGCAGCAAGGCGGTGCGTGTGCGTCCGGCCACGCCCGCCGACCTTCCGCGACTGGTAGAAATTGCGGCTCATTCTGCTACAGCCGCGCAGTGGGACCACGCTGAATACCTTAAGCTGTTTGCCGCCCCAGCCGCCACGCCATCCAGCACAGAGCAAAGCGCAGGAACCAATAACAATCAGCAAGCCCGCACCGCGCTGGTGGTTGAACAGGATTCGAGCGTTGCCGGGTTCATCGTCGCCAGGCAGATTGCGGACGAATGGGAGATTGAAAACATTGCTGTTACCGGCCAGGCCCGCCGTTGCGGTCTGGGCACTCGCTTGCTGGGCGAGTTCCTGAATCTGGTCCGCCAACGCGGCGGCAAGACGGTTTTCCTTGAGGTGCGCGAATCAAACCTTGCCGCCAGAGCACTTTACGGCAAATGGGCCTTTCTGGAGACAGGCCGGCGAAAAATGTACTATCAGAACCCGGTGGAGGATGCCCTGCTCCTTAAATTTAATTTTCCATAAGACAGGGTCTTTTTGATTGAACCAGCCTTGCCCCTATGTTAACGTTCGATGAAAGAACACGCAGGAGGTTCTTCAAGAATGGTGGATTCCGTTCGCGAACAGCTTCTTGCCAGCCACGAAGAGTTTCGTAGGCTGGCCCAGGAACATAATCAACATTGCCAGCGGCTTCACTCGCTGATCGAGAAACGTTACTTGACAGAGGATGAGAAGCTGGAAGAAGTGCGCATCAAGAAAGTAAAGCTGCGGTTAAAAGACCAGATGCAGATGATCGAGCAGGAATATCGACGATCACACATGCAGGTTGCTTAGCCCCAGAAGCTCTCAATCAGCCAACCGAGATTCAACCTCTCCTTGCGCGGGCGACATACCCGGCGGGAGAGGTTTGTTATTGCACCCACCCGTGTCCAATGCAACTAGTCCCTTCTCCTGTGCAGCTTGCCCCTCTTTGCGTGTTTAAATCGTCCTGTCGTTGCTATCTCACTTTGCCATGTGTATACTGAGCGCTCTTATGGTATTTACCCGTCAGTCGCAGAAGACCATGCAGATGTGTTGCATCTGTTGCGCATTCGTGTCTTCTGGCGCCGGGGGCTAGTGAACTACTAACTTAAGTTAGAGCTAGTCAAGGAATTAAAAACCCACCCGCCAGATCAAATGGCAGGTGGGTTTTTTGTTTTTGGCGCATGAACAAGCCAAGAGGGGAAATATGCAGGTATCACAAGGGCTATTCAAAGAGACAACGCATGGGATTGGACTGGGTGAAGAAGTGGTTTCCACCAAACGCAGCCTGAGCCACCTGAAGATGCTGGAAGCGGAAAGCATTCACATTCTTCGTGAAGCCGTGGCGGAGTTTGCGCGGCCGGTGATGCTTTATTCCATCGGCAAAGATTCTTCAGTAATGCTGCGGCTGGCTCAGAAAGCTTTTTACCCCGGCAAAATTCCCTTCCCTCTGCTGCACGTGGACACCAACTACAAGTTTCCCGAGATGATCGAGTTTCGCGACAAATACACAAAAGAAATTGGCGCGGAGCTGATTGTTCACCAAAACCGTGAGGCGCTGGCCGCTGGGGCCAACCCGTTTGCGTTGGGGACCCAGAAATGCTGCGGCCTGTTGAAGACCAAATCACTTCTGGATGCGCTGAGTGAAGGCGGTTTTGACGCTGCATTCGGTGGAGCGCGGCGCGAGGAAGAGAAGTCGCGGGCCAAGGAGAGGATCTACTCTTTCCGCGATGTGCAGGGGCAATGGGACCCCAAAAATCAGCGCCCTGAGTTGTGGAACATTTTCAACTCGCGCATCGACAAAGGCGAAAGCATACGGATATTTCCCCTCTCCAATTGGACGGAGCTGGATATCTGGCTCTATATCCATACGGAAAACATCCCGATCGTGCCGCTTTATTTTGCCAAAGAGCGTGAAGTGGTGGTCCGCGGAGGTTCGATTGTAGTTATCTATTCCCCCAACCAGCTCTTGCCTGGCGAAAAAACACAGAGGATAAGTTGCCGCATGCGTTCCCTTGGCTGCATGCCATGCACAGGCGCGATCCGCTCGTATGCCTGCACGGTGCCGGAAATTATTGAAGAGATGATTTCTTTCCGGCGGTCTGAGCGCGAAAACCGCGCGATTGACCATGACGAGGAAGGCTCCATGGAGACGAAGAAGCGGGAGGGGTATTTCTAATGGCACGTGCGGCAAGCGCCGTGGAAAGCGGCGCGTTCGATCTGTTCCTGAAGCAGAACCTGAGTAAAGACTTGCTGCGCTTTACCACGGCCGGCAGCGTGGATGACGGCAAGTCCACCTTGATTGGAAGGCTGCTGCACGATTCGAAAGCGGTTTATGAGGACCAGCTTGCTTCCATCAAGAAAAGCCGCATCAATCGTTCCACGGGGTCGGTTGATTTTTCTTTGCTCACAGACGGACTGCGCGCGGAGCGGGAGCAGGGGATCACTATTGACGTGGGTTACCGCTATTTCGCCACCGCGAAACGGAAATTCATTATTGCCGACACGCCCGGCCATGAGCAGTACACGCGCAACATGGCCACCGGAGCTTCCACCGCGGACCTGGCAGTCATTCTGGTGGATGGCGCCAAGGGCCTGTTGCCGCAAACACTCAGGCATGCCTACATCTCTGCGCTGTTGGGCATACCCAACGTTCTGGCTGCAATCAACAAGATGGATTTGGTGGACTACAGTGAAGAGCGGTTCCTCCTGCTGGAAAAAGAATTCTCCGTACTGGCTGAGCGGCTTGGTATTGCCAACGTGCAGTGCATTCCAGTGAGCGCTCTTGCTGGGGATAATGTGGTTGAGCGCAGCGAGCGAATGCCGTGGTATTCAGGCCCCTCGCTCCTGGAACACCTT
>DATBCN010000247.1:0-2745 GCA_036270475.1 Candidatus Angelobacter sp.
GGCTTCCAGGGCTTTGCTAAGGACGTAGCGCGTCTGGGGCAGCGGGCCTTCACTGGCGTCGACCAGCAGCATTACGCCATCCACCATTTTTAGGGCGCGTTCCACTTCGCCGCCAAAGTCGCTGTGGCCGGGCGTATCCACGATATTGATCTTCACGTCGTGATAAATAATGGCCGTGTTCTTGGCCAGAATGGTAATGCCGCGCTCGCGCTCCAGATCGTTGGAGTCCATCACACGTTCCGCGACAATTTCATTGGCGCGGAAGGCGCCGCTTTGGCGCAGCATGGCGTCCACCAGCGTGGTTTTTCCGTGGTCTACGTGCGCGATAATTGCGATATTGCGAATACGGGAATTCAAACGGTTTATGGCTCTCTGTTCTCTAAGAATGGGTTACTGTCTATTCTATCTGGAAATCAGCTCTGGCGCGTGGCGCAGCCGGCGAGAGCACAAGAAAAAACGGACGGCGCCCCCTATAATGAGAGCAGGACCCCGTCCGCCATTCGTCTTGACTCAAGAAGTTTCTAGTGGGTAAGCGGCCGGCTGATCTTGATCCGGTCTTCCACTCCTACAATCGCGCTTTCATGAACCGGCTTATAGCCATCTTTTTGGATCACTATGTCATAGTTGCCGGGCTCCACCTGGATTTCCAGCGGAGTAGTTTTTTGCAGCGGCGTTCCATTGATGGTGACCTGCGCGCCCTTGGGATCAGATTTGATTTCTATCCGCGCCATGCCTTGCGGCGAGCCATTCCCGCCAAACATTTTGCCCACGCCGCCTCCCACTAACTTGATATTGTCAGTGCGGCCAGCGGCCATCAGGCTGGGCGCGTAGTTTACCGATTGGCCAGCCACCACCTTGAGCTCCGTATTGGCATCAAGAAAACCGGCCTTGCGCACCACTATGCTTTGCGTTCCCGGCTCGACTAAGAATTCAATCGGAGTAACTTTGCCGGTATCCTTGCCGTTGATTAAAACCTGCGCGCCTGAGGGCGTTCCTGCAACCGTCACAAAGCCTTTGACCGCCGTCATGCGAACATCGAGCGGTGTGCGCGTTCCGGCCACCACCTGAATGCTGCGCGTTTCCGTGGCAAAGCCCGGCATGCTGAACGTGACCTTATACGTCCCTGGAGCCAGCGCCGGAACAGTCTGCGGCGCTTTCCATTGTTGGCCGGCGTGTCCTTCAATCTCTACCGTTGCGCCCATCGGCATGGACGAGACGATCAACTGTCCTTCCGTCGATGCAGGCGGAGCTACAGGAGCGGCAACCGCCACGTTCCTGTTTGCTTTGCTTGAATGCGACTGCGGTGTGCGGCCCTTGCCCTGGCCATCTTCCGCCTGTACCTGTTGATGATTAAACGGCGCCGGCGTGCTTGCGGCAGACTGCGTTGTTTGCGCGGCGCCATCGTCGGCGGGTACCGAACTTGGCCGACGTTGAAATATCAATGCCAGACCGACGATCAGACATAGCCCGCCCACAACGCCGCCCACCAGCTTCCAGTGGTTCGCCGTGCTTACCGGCGGTCGTGACGTGGTCTGCTGCGCGGCAACACGCGTCGTCCCGGCTGCAGGCGCTTTCAGTACCTGGCTGGCTGAAGGCGGCGGCATGGCGCTAAATACCTGACTGGCATTCGGTGAAGGCACAGCTTTAAATTGCTGGCTGGCATTCGGACCGGGCACCGCCTTCATGGACTGGCTTGCGTTTGGCCCTGGTCCTCCCTGGTACGCAGGCATCGATCCCGTTGAGTTGGCCCGCGCCACCGGCTGAAATTTGGCTGCTTCTTCCAGCGCGGCAAAAAATTGCGCGCCGCTCGTATACCGTTCCGCAGGATTCTTCGCCAGTGCCTTCAGCACCACATTCGATATCTGTTCCGGAACGCGCGGATGCGCCATCTGCATGGGGTGCGGATTCACGTCAGTAATGTTGCGGTCCACTTCACCCAGATGCGGTCCGCTAAACGGACTGCGCGCCGTATAAAGCTGATAGATGATAGTGGCCGCGCAAAAAAGATTTGCCGCCCGGTCAGATGGTTTGTTCTTTACCTGCTCCGGTGAAAGATACGGCTCGTTCTCAAGCTTCTTGGTCGGCGACTGTGTCAACAGGTTCTTATCGCGCAGAATGCCAAAGTCCAGCAATTTGAGCGTGCCATCGGGCAGCACCTTGATGTTGTACGGATTCAGAAAATGGTGGAACACGCCTTTGCCGTGCGCGTAGTCCAGCGTGGTCAAAAGCTGTTTGGCCAGTTGCAGCGCTTCCGCCATTTCCGGCTGGCGCTTGGACATCATTTCCTTCAGGTTCTGCCCTTCAATGAACTCAGCCGTCATAAAGACGGTGAACTCCTTGTAGCCGCAGGTATGGAGCCGTGCAATGTTCGGATGGTCCAGCGCGCTCGCGGCCTTGGCCTCAGTCAGTATCTTTTTGATGAGGTCATTCGCGTCCTCCAGCCATTCCGGTACGTCAAACTTGCGCAATACAACGGAACGGTTTTGCTGCGGACTTCTGGCCTGATGGACGACGCCCACGCTTCCCCGCGGCAATTCCTTGACCAGTTCCAGACGGTCAGTGCGCGGAGCTGCTGCGGTGGCTGTGGCGGTAGCAGTGCTTGTGGCGCTGCCGGTGGCGGTTTCCGGATTTTCTTGCATCGTGGCGCACCTGTGCAAGTTCTGGGAGGAGGAACAACCGAATCATACCCCAACGTTCCGCTCGCCGTGCCCATAAGAACATTGCCCTGGGGTTACCGAGGTAATT
>DATBCN010000248.1:0-5550 GCA_036270475.1 Candidatus Angelobacter sp.
CTCCATTCCCAAGGAAGCGCTGATTGGGGCCAAGAATGCGCGCATCACCCTGGAAGCCGGATTCACAACCGTCCGCAACGTGGGCGCCAGCGGCTACACTGATGTGGCCCTGCGTGATGCCATCAATGAAGGCATGCTTCCCGGCCCGCGCATTCTGGCCAGTGGACCTGCGCTTTCCATCACCGGCGGCCATTGTGACCAGAACCTGTTGCCTTACGAATGGCATGCCAAGGCGGACGGCACGGCAGACGGGATCGAACATGTGCAGCAGAAGGTCCGCGAGATCATCAAATACGGCGCTGACGTAATCAAGGTCTGCGCCACCGGCGGTGTGCTCAGCAAGGGCGACGATCCGCGCGCCTCACAATACACGCTGGAGGAAATGAAAGCCATTGTGGCCGATGCCCACCGCCTGGGACGCAAGGTTGCCGCGCACGCCCATGGCGCGCAGGGAATCGCCTTGGCTTCCGAGGCCGGCGTGGATTCGATTGAGCATGGGTCATATATTGACGACGCCGGAATTGCCGTGATGAAGAAAAACGGTACTTACCTGGTGCCAACGCAATATCTGAGCGAGTGGATGCGCGACAACGCCGCCAAAATCGGCCTCCCGGCAATGTTCGCCGTTAAGATGAAGGAAGTGACCGCCATCAGCCGCCAGAACATCAAGAAGGCATTCAATGCGGGAGTAAAGATCGCTTTCGGCACTGATGCCGCCGTCTATCCCCACGGACTGAATGCCCATGAGTTCGCGGTGTACGTGCAGATTGGAATGACGCCGCTGCAGGCCATCCAGACAGCCACCGTAAGCGCCGCAGACTTGCTGGGATGGACTGACCGCGTAGGCACGCTTGAGCCCGGCAAATTTGCCGATATCGTTGCCGTCAATGGCGATCCGCTTAAAGACGTTACGCTGCTGCAGAGCCCGGTGATGGTGATGAAGGGCGGCACGGTTTACGTGCAGAAATAGCAGGCACGCTCACTTCTGGCGGGCAAGCATGCCGGGGAAAGCGGATGCTAGAATTCTGCATCGAACAAAGCGGTATTCAGGATTTCATCGATGAAAATGAGAGTTCGCAAAGCTGTATTTCCCGCTGCCGGTCTGGGCACGCGGTTTCTTCCCGCCACCAAGGCGCAGCCCAAAGAGATGCTGCCGCTGGTGGATAAACCCATCATTCAATATGGCGTGGAAGAGGCGCTGGCCGCGGGCTGCGACCAGATCATCATCATCACCGGCCGGGGCAAGACCGCGATTGAGGACCATTTTGACGTCAGCTACGAACTGGAAAAGATGCTGGAAGAGCGCGGCAAAACCGAGCTGCTCTCCATTGTCCGCCAGATTTCAGACATGATTCACGTGGCTTATGTCCGCCAGAAAGAGGCCATGGGCCTGGGACACGCCGTGCTGATGGCGCGCGAGCTGGTAGGCAATGAGCCTTTCGCCGTTTTGCTGGCCGATGACGTGATTGACTCGGCCAAACCATGCCTCAAACAGATGATGGAAGTGTTTGAAGAGTCGCAGTGCTCCATCATCGCGACGCAGGAAGTGAACGGTCCGGCCATTTCATCATACGGCGTCCTCGATGCCCAAAAGATTCCTGGCAAATTCCAGGGCCGGGCTTTTGATGTTCGCCATCTGGTAGAAAAACCCCGGCAGGAAGATGCTCCTTCCAACCTGGCGATCATCGGGCGCTACATTCTCACTCCCACCATCTTTGAGACGCTCGAACGCACACCGCTGGGCGCCGGCGGTGAACTGCAATTGACTGACGGCCTGCGCGGCCTGCTAAGCGGCGGCGAAAAAATTTATGGCTATACGTTTGAAGGCAAGCGCCACGATGCCGGAGATAAGCTCGGCTTTTTGAAAGCCACGGTAGAGTTTGCTTTAAAGCGCAATGACCTGGGGCCTGCGTTTGCGGACTATTTGCGGAGCCTGAAGATTGAAGGGGCTTTTGACGCGGCTTAACGCTTAAACATAGCTGCAATTGCTGTTTGGCCCGGCCTGCCAGCCTCAATCCACAAATAATCAATCCACGAACAGCATGGGAATGCCATCCTGCACCGGATATACGCGTTTGCAACCCGTGCATTGCAAAGAGATCTCATCCTCGGCCAGTTTCAGCGGTTTACGGCAAGCAGGATCAGGGCAGGCCAGCACGTCCAGCAATTGTTTTAAGATCACAGGTATATTTTAAAGCACTCGGACGGTCCCCATCGCCGCGCAAGTGTACCTTTGCGTTTTTTGTGGTTAAGATATTCATTCCCACATGAAAACCATGGCTGCCACAATCCTTGACGGAAACAAGATCGCTGCAGAAATAAAGTCTGAGGTTGCCGAACAGGTACAGAAGCTCAGCGCCGCAGGCCGCCGACCGGGGCTTGCCGTGATTCTGGCCGGGCACAATCCGGCGTCAGAGATTTACGTACGCAACAAGGTCAAGTCCTGCCAGCAATTGGGGATGCTCAGTGAGAACCTCACGCCTCCGGACTCCGTTACCACGGAAGAGCTGTTGCAGATGGTTCATTCTTTAAACCAACGGGACGAAATCGATGGCATCCTGGTACAACTGCCTCTTCCGGCACATGTTGATTCCAAGAAGGTCCTGCTGGCCGTCTCTCCGGCGAAAGATGTTGACGGTTTCCACCCCGTGAACGTGGGCAATCTTTCCACGCAGCGTCCTGGACTGGTGCCCTGCACGCCAGCAGGCGTGATTGAAATCCTGCGCCGCAGTAACATTGCCATTGAAGGCCGCAATGCCGTTGTCATCGGCAGGAGTGACATTGTGGGCAAACCCGTGGCCATGCTTTTGCTTAACAATAACGCCACGGTCACGGTCTGCCACTCCAAAACCAAAGACATTTCACACATCGCCCGTCAGTCAGATATTTTGGTGGCCGCCATTGGAAAGGCCGGCTTTGTCACAGCGGACTTTGTAAAGCCAGGAGCCACCGTGATTGACGTGGGCATCAACAAAATCACGGACCGCGGCGAGTTTGAGAAGTTTTTTGGCGGCGATCCGGCGCGCGAAAAATCTTTTGCGGAAAAAGGTTCAACTCTGGTCGGCGATGTTGATCCCCAAGTGGCAGCCGTCGCCGGAGCTATTACTCCCGTCCCTGGCGGTGTTGGGCCTTTAACCATCGCCATGCTGATGTCGAATACGGTGAAAGCGTGCCAGATGCGCCGCGGTCCAGAGCAGCAGGCGCGGAGCTAGCCGAGTGTTGCGGGTTGGGCTTACCGGCGGCGTTGCGTGCGGCAAGTCCATGGTCGCCAAAATGTTTGCTGAGATGGGCGCCCGCCTGGTGGACGCGGACATCATCGCGCATGAACTCTACCGTCCCGGAGAGGATGTTTACCAGGAGCTGGTCAAGCGCTTTGGCCCGGAAATCGTGAAACCAGATGGTGAGATTGACCGCAAAAAACTTGCCGCTGTAGTGTTTGACGGCGGACGCGTGGAAGAGCTAAATAAGATTGTGCATCCAGCGGTGATTCGTCGCCAGGAGCAGTGGATGCGCGAGATCGGCGCAAAAGATCCTTACGCGGTTGCCATGGTGGAGGCGGCCCTGATTTTTGAAGCCGGGGTCAAAGAGCGTTTTGACAAGACGATTGTTGTCATGTGCAAACCGGCACAAAAGGTCGCGCGATTTAGCCAGCGCACTGGGATGAACGAGGCGGACGCCCGCGCTGACGTTGAGCGCCGCACTAAGGCCCAGATGCCCGACGAGGAAAAAGCGCGGCGCGCAAACTTTGTGATTGATAACTCAGGTTCCGTGGAAGAGACGCGTCATCAGGTGCAGAGAATCTATGCCGAGCTTAAGATCTTGGCCAAAACGGCTCGTTTTTGACAGGTGATCTTTTTGAACAGGTGATCCATGAGGTTTTTGCGTCCAATTCTTCTTGCTGTATTACTGGTCGGCACGTTTTACTTTGTCACCAATCGGCTGGGCGGCCCTGGCGGTCCCTCCTGGGTAACGCGGCCTTCGCATGTTGAGCTTACGCAAGCTGCCGGACCTGCCGCTTACGACTCTGAAGAGCAAAGCAATATTGCTGTTTATAAAAAGGCGCTGCCATCCGTGGTGAATATCACCTCCACCGCGGTGGCGTTTGATTTCTTTTACGGTACCGTGCCGCAGCAGGGTATGGGATCAGGCTTTGTCATCGATACAGAAGGTCATATTCTTACCAACTTTCACGTGGTGGAAGGCGCACGCCAGGTGGAAGTGACCACCAGCGACAAAAAGAAATACAAGGCGCAAATTGTAGGCACTGACCCTGTCCATGATCTTGCGGTGATCCAGATTCCCAACACCTCAGTGCCGCAGGCAGAGATTGGCGACTCCAAGAGTCTGGTGGTTGGGCAAAAAGTTTATGCCATCGGGAATCCGTTCGGCTTGAGCGGCACCATGACCCGTGGAATCATCAGCTCCATCCGCTCCCTGAAAGGCCAGCGCGGATTCATTGATGAAGCTATCCAGACGGACGCAGCCATCAATCCTGGCAATTCTGGTGGCCCTCTCTTGAACGCTCGCGGACAAGTGATTGGCATCAACACCATGATTTTAACCGGCGGCGTGGAACAGAGCGCAGGAATTGGGTTTGCCATTCCCATTAACACAGCCAAGGCGGTGCTCGATGATCTGGTGCATCTTGGCCGCGTTCGCCGGCCAGAGATGGGTGTTCGCACCATCCCCATTGGTCCGGAACTGGCAGACCAGCTTGGGCTTTCTTCCGGCTCTGGATTGTTAATTGTGCAGGTTGTGCCCGGCAGCGCTGCGGAACACGCGGGCCTTAAAGGTGGTACGGAACGGGCCTATATCGGCAACGTGCCTATTATGCTCGGCGGCGATCTGCTGGTAGCCATTGACGGCCAGCAGGTTGAAGACCAGCAGGACCTCTCCCATGTAATGCAAAACCACCGTTCCGGCGATACCGTAACCGTGACGGTCTACCGCGGCAAAAAACGCATGGATCTTAAAGTTGTTCTGGGCGAGGCGCGAGGAGTGGCGTAACATAGTCGCGCCAGCGCCCAGATCCGTAGGCCGAACTGCACTCTAGTTCCGTAGTAAGGGAAGAGTTTCTCTTTTCTTCTGCCGGAAGAAGGGCTAAGCTGTAGCGCAACAAAAAAATCGACACAAAAGTGACATTCTGAAGGAGGAGAGGATTTTATGGCATTTTGTGCAAAGTGTGGGGCCCAACTCAACGCGGGATCGGGCTTTTGTGCCGCTTGCGGCACACCAGTAGGCGCGGCCGCGGCGCCAGGGGCTGCTGTTCCGGTGAGTGCTCCTGCAGGGACAAGCACTGGCCTAACGAATAACGTTGCCGGCATGCTCTGTTACATACTGGGAATCATTACAGGAATCATTTTCCTGGTGATGGACCCATACAAGAACAACCGGTTCGTGCGCTTCCACGCTTTCCAATCGATTTTCTTCTGGGTTGCGTGTTTTGGTTTCTGGATGATCTGGAGTTTTGTTTTCGTCAGCATGCTCTTCACTCCCGGCCTTGGAATGTGGGGGCTCATCAGCCTGGTTTCCCTGCTGATCCGTTTCGCG
>DATBCN010000249.1:0-3842 GCA_036270475.1 Candidatus Angelobacter sp.
CGAGGGCGTTACTTTCTCCAACGCTGCTACCGAGCTTGTCGCCGGAGACAACGCCAATGTCTCGCACTACATGATCGTGCGCGAGGGCGAAGCGGCGTACAACTTTTCCACGCTGCGCATCCAGCAGGGACGTAGCGCCAACGTGGCCACGCACTCACTGCTTTTGAGCGGAGCACTGGTGCGAAACAATGTTCATCCGGTGCTTGCGGGTGAGGGAAGCGAATGCCTGATCAATGGCCTGTTTATGGCCAATGGCCGACAGCACATGGACAACTACATGCTGGTGGAACATGCCAGCCCGCATTGCGACAGCCGCCAGTTTTATAACGGCATTTTGAATGGCCAGTCGCATGGCGTATTTCACGGCCGCATCATCGTCCACAAAGACGCGCAAAAGACAGACGCCAAGCAGACCAACCGCAACCTTTTGCTTTCTGACGACGCGCAGATCGACACCAAGCCGCAGCTTGAGATCTACGCCGACGACGTGAAGTGTACGCACGGCGCCACCATCGGCCAGTTTGACGACAACGCACTGTTTTACCTGCGCTCACGCGGCCTGGATGAAGCATCGGCCCGCCATGTGTTGCTGCTGGCGTTTGCCAATGAGTGCCTGGATCGCATGAACTCCCCGCAGGTGCGTGAGCATCTGGAGCGGCTTGTGGTGGCGGGGATGCCGGAAGCAGCCAGGTCCGCTGGTGATCGCTCAGCGGAAGGCGCGGAGCGGAACTGGGAGGAAGTAGGATGAGCACAGTCGTAAAAATACCGCATGGAATCCACGCTGCACCGGCTTACGACGTGCAAAATGTCCGCCGCGATTTTCCCATCCTGCACCAGCAGGTACACGGCAAACCCCTGGTGTACCTGGATAACGCAGCCACCACGCAAAAGCCCCTGGCCGTGGTTGAAGCGATCGAAAACTACTATCACCGCGACAATTCCAATATTCATCGCGGCGTGCACACGCTTTCCGAGAGGGCGACAGAAGCCTACGAAAAAGTCCGCGTGGCGGCACAGAAGTTCCTAAACGCCGCCAGTTCTAAGGAAATCATCTTTGTTCGCGGCACCACGGAAGCCATCAACCTTGTGGCACAGACCTATGGCCGCAAAAACGTTGGCAGTGGCGATGAAGTGGTAATTACCGCCATGGAACACCATTCCAATATTGTGCCGTGGCAGTTGTTGTGCGAAGAAAAAGGCGCCCGGCTGCGCGTTGCACCAATCAATGATCGCGGGGAACTGCTGCTGGACGAATTTGCAAAGCTGCTGGGCCCGAAAACGAAGATTGTCGCCGTCAGCCATCTTTCGAACGCGCTGGGAACCATTAACCCGGTGCGCGAGATCGTCCGCCTGGCGCACGCGCGGAACATTCCTGTTTTAGTTGACGGCGCGCAGGCTGTGGCGCGCATGCCGGTGGATGTTCAGGCGCTGGACTGCGACTTCTATGCGCTTTCCAGCCATAAGCTTTACGGGCCTACGGGCGTCGGCATTCTTTATGGCAAGACAGAGTTGCTGGAAGCCATGCCGCCATGGCAGGGTGGCGGTGACATGATTGCCTCGGTCACGTTTGAAAAGACCGTGTACAACCGGCTGCCTTATAAGTTTGAGGCGGGCACGCCGAATATTGCGGACACAATCGGGCTGGGCGCGGCAATCGAGTACGTCAACCACCTGGGACTCTCCGCAATCGAGGAGCACGAAGCCGATCTGCTGGCGTACGCTACATCGGCTGTAGGAGCGATTCCCGGCGTGCGTCTGGTTGGCACAGCCAAAGAAAAAGCCGGCGTGCTTTCCTTTGTTATGGAAGATATTCATCCCCATGACATTGGCACTATTCTGGATAGCGAAGGCATTGCGGTACGCACCGGACACCATTGCGCCCAGCCGGTAATGCAACGGTTCAACATCCCCGCCACGGCGCGCGCGTCTTTTGGGCTGTACAACACGCGTGAAGAAGTCGATGCGCTGGTGATGGGAATCCAGAAAGTCCGCGAGGTGATGGGGTAATGTCTGAGCTGCGGGAGTTATATCAGGAGGTAATTCTGGAGCACAGCAAGAAGCCCCGGAACTTCCGTGTGCTTGAAAGCGCCAATCACAAGGCGGAGGGCTTCAATCCGCTGTGTGGCGACCATTTCACCGTCTATGTGGACGTGAAAGAGGGCGCCATCAGCGACATAGGATTTCAGGGCAGCGGGTGCGCCATCTCCAAAGCTTCAGCATCCATGATGACGCAGACGCTCAAAGGCAAGACCACCGGCGAGGCGGAAGGAATTTTCTCAAAGTTCCATGATCTGGTGACCGGACAAGCCTCCAGTAACGGGGAAGACCTGGGCAAGCTTGCCGTGTTCGCCGGCGTATCTGAGTTCCCTTTGCGGGTAAAATGCGCCACGCTGGCGTGGCATGCGTTGCGCGCGGCCTTGCATGGCGAGGAGCAGGCAATTTCCACGGAATAAACTTAACCAATGGCCTCCAATGAACAAATCGTCCTGGCGCGTGACGCTGACGCTACGCAAATCCCCAGCGGCATACCGCATCGGCTGACTGCCGGAACCAAGGTCCGGCTGATGCAGGCACTTGGCGGCAGCTACACGGTGATGACGGACATGGGATACATGGTCCGTGTGGATGCCCAGGATGTGGATGCTCTTGGACTCACGCCAACCGCAGCGGTCGCGCAACCGCAGCAGGAGTTCAGTGAAAAGCTGGTTTGGGACCAACTGCGAACAGTCTATGATCCGGAAATCCCGGTTAACGTGGTTGATCTTGGACTGATTTACGATTGCCAGATCGCGCCGCTGGCTGAAGGCAACAAGATCGACCTTAAAATGACGATGACCGCGCCGGGCTGCGGTATGGCGGACGTGCTCAAGGCAGACATCCAGCGCAAGCTCTCAGGTCTGCCCAGCGTGAAGGAAACCAATGTGGAAGTGGTTTTTGAACCACCGTGGAACCCAACCAGGATGAGTGAATCGGCACGGTTGCAACTGGGCCTGGATGTGGAAAGCTCACCCTTTCCCATGCATTAAGAAAAAAGACGCGGGAGAACGTGCTATATCCCCACTCGCCCTCCCGCTCTCCTTCCCTGCTGGAACCAACTCCTTAGCTGGCCTAACAGAAGGCGGATGAGTTTGGGACACCTTCGCTTCCGCCTTTCGGCAGACGATGGCGCGAGTCCTAAACCCGAAATTCGCGGCCGCTATCTCTATTGTGGCAGCGAACTCATAAAAAAATATAACCTAACGCCGTTTTGTTAGAAACTCTAAATATTCCTAGGCTCTGCAGAGACACTGAAATACTTTGCCGGCATATAGGCTAAGCAAAACAAAATCAATAGTTTATAGGCCATGGCAAACCTCCGGTTCTAGATATAAGAAATCGCCGGAATATTGCGCTGGCAGTGTGCCGTGCTATATTTTTTCCACGTCGCCCATGGATTCCGGCGAAAAGGCGTTACAGAACTTCAGCGCCATTTGTGCCCAACTGGTTCAGGACAAATGCTCCACAAGTTGCCCAAAATCGTGCTCATCCTGATTGTGCTGATGGCGGTGCTTTCGCCATTCATGCAACTGGATAGCTGGGACAGGTTCCCCATTGCCACTGGCGATCTTGAATTGCAAATTATCTCCGTACTGTTTGAGACAGGAATGTTCTTTGTCATTGCCGGGATACTCAAGTTATTTCCGGCGCTCTTCTGTACCAGTTTGCAATCTCCAGCGATGAGCTTTGCCGGTTTGGTCCGTGAGATCGTTCCGGCTGAAGCTGGACTCTTCTCGTTCGTTGTTCCTCTACGCATCTGATCCATCCCTGTTTGCCGAAGTGTGTCCGCAAGAAAGCCATGCGTG
>DATBCN010000250.1:0-3131 GCA_036270475.1 Candidatus Angelobacter sp.
GGCGGCACGGCAGGTACCAGCGAATTTGCGGACGCGGTGATTGAGAATATGGAGAATGTGGCTGTGGCGACCGGGCGGTAGGGACCAAGTAATGCCCAACATTAATTTGAAAGTGGCAAGGGCGAACAAATAACGATATAATATTGACTTAGGTTTGTGCAAAGTTCCGACCAAACCTTGAAGGTGGCAACGGTGACGTACTCCTTCAAGGAAAGCTAGTACATTACTGAATCTGGGGACGGGGACTCAAACGCAGCCCCCTTCCCCAGACCCCAACCCCCTGCTGGGAATAGGGGACTACGGAGAGGGGTAGAGGTATCGATGAACCGGGAGGGGGTGGATCGCCGGAATCGCTGCTATCGTCGAGATCGGAAAGGCAAAACCTACCATAGAGACACAGACACGGAGAAAGCAACCCAAGACTATCAAGGCGAAACCTTACCACTGATCAACACGGATGACACTGATCCGAAAAGCATTGTAGTTGGAGTAGAGATCCCTCGCTCCGCTTCGGGACTAAAGAAAGAACTACGGATCGATAAGCACCACATCTGCCGCTTTACCCACGATATCGAGCTGGGTCACGCCGCTGGCCAGCGCGTCGGTATTGGTGTCAAAAATATCAAGTTCTCCGCCCTGCACAATATAGATAATGTTGCGTCCGGAGATGGGCTGGAAGCCGGTAACGTCAAAGTTCTGGCGGAAGGCCGACTCGGTGGGAAACTTGGTTCCCGGCGTACTGGTGTTGAAGATGGTAAGGCATCCGCGGACGGTATTGGCTGCGGTGCCCGGATCGACGGTGCATCCGGCTGCGCCGACATAAACCCGGTTGTTGGCGAATGCCATCTTCTTGTGGTCACCGTCTGTGATCGGGACAGAGGGGCTGGCGGTGAGCGCGGTGGTGTTGATGGCCGTCAACGCTCCGCAGCGTGAAAGAGGGCACGCAGCTCCAGGACCGGTGGTTGGCGCCGCGGTCCCAGCTACATAAAGCGTGCTGCCATTCAGCAGTCCAACGGTGGCTCCAGGGACGGCAATCGGCACGGCCGGCGCAAAGTTTGCCGTTGCCGTGCTGAAGTCCACGGAGACAACGCTGGCCGCCGTACCACCGCATTCCGCGCCGCAGTTCAGCACAAAAGCCTGCGTGTCACTGGTGCCGAAGACAGCGGTAAACGGCTGGTCCAGATGCGTTGCGTCCGTAACGGTCTGCACTGCGCTGGTGGCGGTATCGACGACAAAAAACGTATGCGTGTTTGGCGGCGCTTGTGACTGCGGATCAATAAAGACCAGCAGCTTCGTTCCGCCGGGGCTCATCACCAGACGGCGGGCGTTGCCAATACGGATCACCGGACGCGCGATGCCGGTGGTTGTGTCCACGGACTGAACAAAACCGAAGTTGCGCATGGCGGCCCAGGCATTTTTACCGTCGGGGCTGATGGCGATGTCAAACGGCTGGTCGCCGATGGCGGCGTTAAACGTCACGGCTTCAGTGACATCATCAATGATCGTAATCGCGCTGCCTGCGGCATCGAGTGCAATGGTGGTGCCTTTGGCCGTAAGCATTTTGGGCGCGGAAGGCACGCTCAGGTTCTTGGTGGTAAAAGTGTCTTTCTGCGCGTCAATCAGGTTCACGGTGTTGCTGGCGGCATTAGAAAGCAATACGCGTTTCTTTAGGCCCGTGGGTTTGGGTTGGTTGGGATTGCTGCTGCTTGAACCGCAGCCGGCCATTGCCACTGCCAGGGCTGCCGCACAAAACCATGAAAGATTACTTTTTCGCAACATTCTTTATTCGACCGTTTCCTCTTATGACCGCGCCAACCGCGTTGAAATCGCGATTATAACAGAGGCCCTTTTTTGCTCCCCGGGAAGCGCCTTCACGGAGTCCAGGCCAGAACAACGGCCAAAATGGCCCGAGCAAGGTTCTCCCAGTGTGACCGTAGAACGCACTGGCGCGCGCTCTATGCAGGAAATATTGCCACTCCCTGCCCGTTCATGGCGGGAACCATAGGCACTGCTGTATTCTGAATTTTGCAAGATGGCCCTGAGTTTTTGAACTTAGTTTGATCATTTGAAGATGTCCCTGATTTAGCGATGGCCCCTGATCTGCTAACCCGGCTAAAAGAAGGTCCCGTGCTGTGCGATGGCGCCATGGGCACGCTGTTTTACGCCAAAGGCGTGTTCATCAACAAATGTTATGACGAACTGAACCTGACCCAGCCCGACCTGGTGCGGACGCTCCACCAGGAATATCTGAACGCCGGCGCTGAAGTATTTGAAACCAATACTTTCGGCGGCAACTCATTTCGCCTGGCGCGCCACGGATTGGCGGACAAGGTGGTGGAAATCAATCGCAAAGGCGCTGCGCTGGCCCGCGAAGCCGCTGACGCCTTCAACCTGAAAAAAGCCTGCAACGTGCTGGTGGCTGGATCGGTTGGACCGCTCGGGATACGCATTGAGCCTCTGGGTAAAACGTCGCGTGAGGAAGCCCGTGCGTCGTTCCGCGAACAGATCACGGCGCTGGTGGAAGGCGGCATTGACCTGATCATGCTGGAGACCTTTGGTTATCTGGAGGAGTTGCATCAGGCCATCCTCGCCGCGCGTGAAGTGGCGCCGGACAAACAGCTTGTAGCGCAGGTCACCATTGATGAAGACGGCAACTGCCTGGACGGCGCAAGTCCGGAGACGTTTACCTCCAAGCTGAATGACTGGGGCGTGGACGTGATTGGCTGCAACTGCAGCGTTGGTCCAGTGGCCATGCTTGAAGCGATTGAGCGCATCCGCCGCCTTACTGACAAGCCGTTGGCCGCGCAACCCAACGCCGGGATCCCGCGCAGCATTGAAGGACGCAACATCTATCTTTGCTCGCCGGAATATATGGCCAGCTATGCGCGCAAATTTGTGAATGCCGGCGTGGCGCTGGTGGGCGGATGTTGTGGAACAACTCCTGAACACATTAAGGCCATGAATGCCGCCCTGCGCATGGCCGATGCCAAAGGCAAGACTGGCGGCTTTCGAGTAATCACTGAGGCCAAGCGGGAATCCAGCATCACTCCGCCGCCGCTGGCGCAGCGCTCTAACCTGGGCAAGAAACTGGCCGCCGGAGAGTTCGTTACGCTGGTGGAGATTGTTCCACC
>DATBCN010000251.1:0-4534 GCA_036270475.1 Candidatus Angelobacter sp.
CGAGAAGTACGACCGCTTGATCGTGATCACGGATGAGCAGTCGCACGACGCGGCGCCGAACCCGAAGGCACGTGGCTATGTGATCAACGTGGCCAGCTTCCAGAACGGCGTGGGTTACGGCAAGTGGGTACACATCGACGGCTGGAGCGATTCGGTCATCGAGTATATCCGCGCCGCCGAGCCTGCACTGCTATAAGCGCAGGACCGTAAGCGCAAAATCAACAATAGCTGCTTGAATTGCCGGGCGATCTTTAAAACGATTCGTAAAAAAGGTCGCCCGGTTTTTTTATCCCGAGATGCTTTGCCAAAAGTTCGGGGGTAAACGGTCAAGCGGCTGGGCGGCCCCCTCATTTAACATGAATAACTGAAGACTTTCATTTGGAAGACTTTCATTTTGGACCCTATGGTTGACCTTAAAGACATTCAACAAGCCCGTTCCCTGCTTCACGGCATTGCCGTACGGACGCCGCTGGTACTGTGCAAGCTTTCTGACGACCGGCAGATATTCATCAAGCCGGAGAACCTGCAGCCCATTGGCTCATTCAAGCTGCGCGGCGCGTACAACAAGATTTCATCGCTCACGCCGGAGCAGCGCAAACGCGGCGTGGTAGCGCACTCCAGCGGCAATCATGCGCAGGGCGTGGCATTTGCCGCGCGGGCATTGGGAGTGAAAGCCACCATCGTGATGCCCGGCAGCGCGCCCAAAGTCAAACTGGACGCAACCCGCGCACTGGGAGCTGAGGTGGTGCTGGTGGGCCCGGCAAGTGAAGACCGTATTAACAAGGCAGAAGAGCTGGAAGAACAACTCGGCCTGATTGCGGTGCCGCCTTACAACGATGAAAAAATCATTGCCGGCCAGGGCACGGTAGGGCTGGAGATTCTGGAAGACTGCAGCGATGTTGATCTGGTGCTGGCGCCGGTGGGCGGCGGCGGACTAATCAGCGGCGTTGCCACGGCGATCAAGGAGTCGAACCCTAAAGCCAGGATCATTGGCGTGGAGCCTGAATTTGCCGCCGATGCGCAAGCCAGCCTGCGCGCAGGAAAGATACAATCCATCTCAGGCGAGAGCGCGGCGCGCACCGCGGCTGACGGGTTGCGTTCACAAAGCATCGGCGAGATCAACTTTGAGCACATACGCAAATACGTGGATGACATTGTGACGGTGACGGAAGATGAAATCCGGAGGGCGATGCGGCGGCTGCTGTTTTCAGCGCGCGTGCTGGCCGAGCCCAGCGGCGCGGCAACCACGGCAGCGGCAATGTTCCATGCCGAAGAGCTGCCGGCTTCATCCCGGACGGTGGCGGTGCTGACCGGCGGCAATATTGAACCTCAGCTTTTTTCTGATATGGTTTTGCAAACCGTGTAAGGTAAATAATGTTGAAGCACTGGAAAACATTTGGATTGCCGCTACTGCTGGCACTTGCAACCGCCGGGACATCCGGCATCGGCCCTTTTGCCGCGGACGCCTTTGCCGCGGAAAATGACCGCGGCACCCTGATTCGCGAAGAAACCTTGTACGCCGCCGCGGGCGCAAGTTCACAAAAGCTTTCTCAGGTGAGCCGGGGCAACAGTCTCACGATCCTGGAACGGACGAACGCCGACGGCCAGCCATGGACCAGGGTTTCTCTTGCGGCAGACCAGTCACAGGTAAGCAAGGAAATTACCGGCTGGCTGCCGGCTAAAACTCTTGTCACCGCAGCTACCGCCAACGGCGACCAGATTATTTTTGGACAAGCCGTGGACTCCGAGCGCCAGGCGGAAGAGCGCGGCGGACGCAAAGGCGCAGCCGAAGACGCGCTCCATCTTTATTCGCGCGTGCCTGAGCTTTTTCCCGGTTCGCAACTGGCGGCGGAGGCTATGTTCCGCTCGGCGGACATCCGCTGGCAACTGGCCAAGGCTGACCATGTCCGCTCAGGAAAGCCGATGGAAGAAAAATATCTGAATGAGGTAATAACAAAATTTCCGCGGTCCCGGCAGGCGGATCTGGCCGCTTTTGATCTGCTGGAAGGCAAGTTGTGCCCGGAGTGGCGCGGCCAGGCGGAGTGTCCGCAAAAAGAGTCTCAGGTGTTTGAGCAGTATGCGCATGAGCATCCGCAATCGCCCAAGGCCGCGGAAGCCCTGTATGACGCGGCGTGGCGCCAGGCGGCGCTGGCGGACATCCACCGTATTAATAATGACCGCGATAAGAGCGAGGCCGCGCGCAAAAAGGCACTGGCGCTGGCCCAGGAAATTGGCAGCAACTATCCTGAAGGCGATTGGAAGCCGCGCGCCATTGATCTGGTATACAAACTGGAAAAGAAAATCACGCTGTATGGAGTGGCCGAGGAGTGAGCTACACCGTGTTAAAGCCCCGAATTTTTCTGCTGACGTTCATGATCGCCATTTCCGCCGTGGGGCTGGCCGCGGACAAGGAGCATGGAACGGTCATCAGCGAAGCCACGCTGTATGTAACGCCTGACCCGGGCGCGCAAAAGCTGGGGCGCGTTACTCGCGGCCGCGACATCTTTCTGATGGACCGCACCACGGTCGACAACAAACCATGGTCCCACCTGCTGGCGGTGGTGGATGTAGACCTGGACCGGCAGACCATGCGCGAAATCAGCGGCTGGGTCCCGGCCAACGTGGTGATTACCACTTCCACTCCCAACGGCGACCAGATTATTTTTGGCGAAGCCGTGGATTCTGAAAACCAGGCGGAGCAGCGCGGCGGACGCAAACACGCCGCGGAAGACGCGATGCGGCTCTACTACCGGCTTTATGAATATTTTCCCGCTTCACCGCTGGCCGGTGAAGCGCTGTGGCGCGCCGCGGACATCCGCTGGCAACTGGAGAAAGCAGACGTGCGCAAGCGACCTTCATCGCGCGAGATGAGCCCCGACCTGCGCGTGCCCATGGACGATGAGAACATGAAGCTGGTGATGAAGAAATTCCCTCACACCAAATGGTCAGACCTGGCGGCCTACAACCTGATTGACAACAAAGTCTGCGGCTCATGGAAGGGCGAGACGCACTGCCCGGACAAAGAGTCTGAGCTGTATGAGAAATACGCGCGCGAGCATCCGCAATCACCCAAGGCCGCGGAAGCGCTTTTTAACGCCGCGTGGCGCCAGGGCGCGCTGGTGGAGATGTACCGCGCCCAGCACGAGAATGACAAAAGCGAGAAGGCGCGCAAAAAAGCCATGGAGCTGGCCCAGGAAGCCGCCAAAGCCACGGTCGACAACACAAAGACAGATGACTGGAAGCCGCGCGCCATGGAGCTGCTCTACGCGCTGCAGCAGGGCATCCCAACCTACAACGCGGAAGCTGACCACAAATAATCCACGGAGGAGTTTTGCACGATTATCTGCTCTCGGTGTTTTTAGGCGTCGTTGAAGGCCTTACGGAATTTTTGCCGGTAAGCTCAACGGCGCATTTGCGCATTACGGAAAAACTGTTCAGCCTTCCCCTGGACGATCCTTTCTGGAAGATGTATTCCATCGTGATCCAACTGGGCGCGATCCTGTGCCTGCCCATTTATTTTCGCGCGCGCATTGGCCGCGTTCTGGACAGTGTTCCATCGGGGATAATTGGCGTTTTAGTGGTGCTATTTTGGCTTCCTTTCTGCGTGTTTTGTCTTCCTGAATGGCTAGCTGCCTTCAAACGCGTAATAAGCCCCTCTCGATCAAATAACGATAGCGGCTCCGCAATAATGCATCCGCTCACTTTCGTAATCATCGCGTTTGTCTGCACGGCGGTCCCGTCACTGCTGCTGACCAAGCTGATCGGCAAACATCTGGAGAGCCTGACCGTGATGGGCACATCGCTGCTGGTGGGTGGCGTGATTATGTGGATTGTCGACGCATATTTTGGGTCGCCGCGCACGGTGGGCCGCCATATGACAGAGCGCATGGAGGACGTTTCCCTCACGCAGGCTGTGTGGATCGGCATTTGCCAGGTAGCTTCAGCGGTATTTCCCGGCACATCGCGCTCCATGTCAACCATCGCCGCCGGACAGGTGGCGGGAATGTCGCGGACCGCGGCGCTCGAGTTTTCTTTCTTTCTCTCCATGCCAACCATGGTCGCCGCAACGGGATACGACCTGTTCAAAACCTTCCATCCTAAACACGGCGCAGAAGCGCTGGGCCGCATGCCCATGGACGGCCATGAGTGGACCGTGCTGCTGATCGGCTTTGTGGTCTCATTCATTGTGGCGCTGGCCGTGGTGGCCTGGTTCATGAACTGGGTGCGCCAGCGCGGATTTACGCCGTTCGCCATTTATCGCATCGTTGTGGGGATTGCCGTGCTGGTGTGGGTGATGCGAGGATAAAGAAGAATTTGGTAAATGGGTGATTTGGTAAATGGGTAATTGAGCCACGGACTTGGGAAGAGTGTTTACCAGGGCAGGCTGATGTTGAACCGCCGGGGGCTTTGCGTCCCGCCGGGGGTACGGGAGAAACGTTTCTACTCGCTGATGATTGAAGTGCGTCCAGCGGAAGCTGACGCCGAAACCTTGCGGCTATTCTCTGACGTTGGCTCGCCAGCGCTGACGGCCACG
>DATBCN010000252.1:0-1587 GCA_036270475.1 Candidatus Angelobacter sp.
CCGGGCGTGATTACCAACACGCCACGCTACAAAAAAGGGGCCATCTGGAGTGTGATCGTCCTGGACGGCCTCAACAGTCCCATGCTGGACCAGTCAGACACCCGCCAGCAGCTCTTGAAAGTCCTGGAAAAACTGCCGGACCAGCCGGTGGCAATTTACGTTCTGGGCACGCAGTTGATGCTGATGCAGGATTTCAACAGCGATCCCCAGGTGCTAAAGCGGCCATTGCCGGCTGAAGAACAAGGCTTCCGGGCTTCTGGATAATCCCAAAGGCGGCCATGAAGCGGAGCGCTATGAAGGAGTGTGGTTCGGTTCCCTGCCTCCGCAGGCCCAGGCCAGCATTCTTCGCTGGGAGGGTGAAAGCATGGCATCGCGCACCCGTGACAGGCTTCGGCTCACCTTGGACGCGCTGAATGCCAGTGCCGCAAATCTCAAGCCGCCCTGCCCGCGGGAAACTACGTGCTGCGGTTGGGCGTGCGCGACAATACTACTGGCGCCATTGGCACCGCGGAGACAAGGCTTACAGTGTCTCTGCAACAACCGCAAAAATCAAACGACTAGCGGTGCGAGTTAAGCTGCGGCATGGCTCTGCGCCAAGGGCTGCAGCAGCAGATCCTGGTAACTGGCGGCCGCGCGGTCAAGACGCGCCTGCTCTTCCGATCCGCGCAACGCGTTCGCCGCCATCATGCAATAAGCGGCGCGAAACACCGCATAGGCCCTGATAAATCCAGCGAGTCTGCTGCTGGCGTTATCGCCACTGCAGCGCCGATATAGATCTAAAAATTCTCTCGCCTGTTGCTCATTCATCCGCCACTCTACGATTGCCCCAGCCAAGTCCCATGCAATATCGGTAGGCCCAGGGAAAAAATGATCGTCGCCGTGGCTGCCGGAATCGGTCTTCAACATTCTGCCATCGTCCATTAGCAGCCATTCGTGCGGCTGCATGCGTCCGTCGGCAATTACAGGACGCTCCAGGCGAAGATCAACCGTTGCGTCCAAGTCCAGTTGATGGAGATTGTGCTCCGCCATTTGCCGCAGCGCGTTGAGGTCAGTTAAGTTGACGGCGAACGCACGGACTCGAAACACGCAGTATTCCGCCAGCCGCGACAGCACGCGCGGCGAAAGATCGTTCGCCGACATCGGACGGCCCTCAGTCCCTCTTACAAACGGATAAGAAATAAAGCCATCGCTTTCACGCATTGGTTGCAGGCCGAAGCCGGTGGCAGCAACTTGCTCTTCGCGCCCAAAAACTTGATCGCCGTAGTGTCCCAGTCCGGCAAACTTGTACATCCTTGGCTCACTGCTTTCGGTCGATGCGCTTTGGGTGAATGCGCTTTGGGTTAATGCTAATGAAAGATATTTTTGCCGCTCAAAGCTGGTCCATGCGGCAGGCTAGGCAGATTCCTCGTTGAGCAGACGGCTGCGCCAATTTCCTCCGCCAATGGAATCAACTGCCTGCGCCGGCTTTCGCGCTTGCCCCGCAACCGCTACATTTTTGTAGCGCTGCCATCGTTGCGCCGCGTCTGGCGCGCACAATGTATTAACATTTGGCTCATGGCCGCTGAGCAGCACAATCTTTTCCCGCGG
>DATBCN010000253.1:0-4868 GCA_036270475.1 Candidatus Angelobacter sp.
CGAGTCATCTTGCCGGACCTTGTGTTTGAATGGATGGAGCAAAATCGGCCATCACTCAGGGCGGTCTGGAAATGCATCAAAACCTGTTAATATGCTGCGGCAGCCGCCGCTGGAGAGGAAATTTTTGCCCATCAGCACTCAAAGCAAGGTTCTACTAGTCATCACACTCGCATTGATCTCATTGACATGGCAGAGGTTAGCTGTTGCCCAGACGTCCGCCCAGCCCAGCGTCTCCGCGCAAACCCAAAACATGGATGCCCTGCTGGACCAGAGTTTCAGCTCCATGTATAACCTGCGGTTTGATGAAGCCCTGCGGCTGGCTGAATCCGCCAAAAACATGGCCAAGGACGATCCTGTTCCGTGGGTGGCCCAGGCATGTGCGGTTCTGTTTCGGGAATTTGATCGCATGCACATCCTCCGCAGTGAACTTTTTGGCTCAGACAATGGATTTATTGACGGACCAGCCATCGCCTGGGCCCCGCAGTCGCGCAAAGACTTTGACAACGCTCTAGCCACCGCGGAGAAACTTGCCCAGGAACGGCTGAAGCAATCCAAGGATGATGCCCGTGCGCTTTTTTCGCTCTCCCTGGCAAACGGTTTGCGCGCCGATGATGCTGCCTTGATCTCCAAGAAAAAATTCAGCGCTCTTTCTTATACAAAAACCGCCACCGGCTACTCTGAGCGTCTGCTGGCGCGCTCCCCGGATTACTATGACGCTTACATTGCCACCGGCATGGGCAAATACATTATCGGCGGCAAGGCTGCGCCGGTCCGCTGGATGCTGCGACTCGGCGGATTCAAGGGCGACCAGGAACAGGGCCTAAAAGAGCTGGCTCTGGTCGCCGACCATGGCCGCTTTCTTGCTCCGTTTGCGCGCATCCTGCTGGCCTTTGATGATCTGCGCCGCAAACACCCCATGGAAGCCCGCAAAAAACTCGAATGGCTGCGGGAACATTACCCCAACAATCCGCTGTTTTCCCAGGAACTTGCCAAGCTGGACCGTCCCTCGATTGGGCCGGGACAACATTAGAGGATCAGTTTCCGCCATCTGCGCGGGTCCATCTCTGGAGCGATGAACTCTAGAAAAGCGATTTCAACCAGCTCTCATTTACAATAGAAGCTGTCCTTGTAATTCACAGTCCAGTAACAAAGTGATCGTCCGCGGGTCATTTGATGGCACGAGTCTGGGACATACCCTTTCGTACATCGGCAAACCTTACGCGACCTGTTAGCATGCCGATACCCTGAAAGAACTTTGGAGAGAATGTTGGAAATCGGAAACCGCCATAAGACTGTCGCTTTTAAGACTGTCGCTTTGTTGATTCTGGCCCTGCTGGCGCTGTTGTCCCGCGCCCATGCGCAGGTGCAGCCCGTCGCCTATAAAGCGCCATCTGTCGACGAAAAGCTGGCCCAGTCCTATCGCGCCATGTTTGACCTCAAATTCCAGGATGCGTACAAAGCCGCGGATGAAGCCAAAGCCGTGGCCCAGGATGATCCGTTGCCCTATGTGGCGCAGGCTTGGGTGGCGTTTTTTGGCGAACTCAGCCGTTTGCACGCTCTCCGCAGTGAAATCTTTACCACTGACGATGGTTTCAATGCCCGCGATTCCTACGCCTGGCAACCGGAAAACAAGAAAATTTTTGATGCCGCACTGGACCGCGCGGAAAAGCTGGCCCAGGACCGCCTGACTCATGACGCGAATGATCCGCGCGCTCTGCTGGCGCTTTCATTGAGTAATGGGCTGCACGGCGACGATCTGGGCATATTCACCAAAAAAGACCTCAAGGCAATTTCTTATATCAAGGCGGCAACCGGTTATTCTGAAAAACTACTGGCCCAATCGCCTGATTCCTACGATGCTTACGTCGCTACCGGCATGGGTAAATACATTGTGGGCCGCAAATCAGCGCCCGTGCGCTGGATGTTGCGCCTGGGCGGCATCAAGGGCGATGAACAGGAAGGCATGAAGGAACTTGCCATGGCCGCTGAACATGCCCGCTATCTTGCGCCATTTGCCCGGATTCTTGTGGCTTTTGAAGATGTTCGCCGCAACAATCCTGGTGAAGCCCGCAAGAAACTGGAAGATCTGCATCAGCAGTTTCCCAACAATCCGCTTTTCCTTGAAGAACTGGCCAAGCTGAACCGTGCCTCAGCGGCGCTGACCCGCCAGGGCAACTGACGCCGCACCTTCAATCTTTCCCGTGGTTCCTGATTGAACGGATCCCTGTTGTACAAAAACCACCGCGCGCAAATCTTCGCGCTTCCAATCTTTCTCCAGCTTGAGCGGCACATTTCCGGCAATGCCGCCATCGTGGACTTGGCCAAGCTCCCGCAGTTGGCGCACTACGGCGGCGTGGTGCAGTGTGCGTCCGCCATTCTCACCCGAGCCAACTTTGGTGGTGAGATTGTCTTCGGTAATCGCCAGCATCACCCTGGCATCGCTGGGTGCTGATACCTTGAATGTCACTTCGTCGTTTGCCACTGAGATATTCACGTCTGCAATTTCCGCTTGTGTTGCCGCCTGGCTGATGGCGCGTTGCGCCTGCCCGGCGCTGTTGCCCACAAACTCCAACTCTCCATCCACCACCATTTGCGGCGTGTATGGACCATCCAGGCGCATGCGGCGCGCATATTGCTCCTGCCGCTTGCTGAAATCCGCCGAGGAAAAACGGTCTTTCCAGCCCAATGAATTCCAGTAATCCACATGGAACCCCAGTGGGATCACCTGTATGTTCCGGGCTGCCACTTCCTGGCGCAAATGGCCCAGCAACTCGTCAGCCGGCGGACAACTGGAACAACCTTCAGAAGTAAACAGCTCCACCACCACGGCTTTGCGGACCGGGGTGGACGTGGCTGGTTTAGCGAACACCGCTGGTTTAGCTAACATTAGGGCGATATAAATAACCGCTGCCAGAAGGACCGCGAGTGCAGAGTAGCGTGCCATACGCATAAGATGCCTGCCTTCCGTTTAGGTTACAAAATGTGCTGGACCTGCATTACCGGACGGGCATTTCCTCGCCCTGCATTTTAGTGTGTGCTTTTGCCCGCTTCAGCCGCATAAACATCAAATTCCAGCTCCAACTCGTCTTTTACCTTGATGGAACCGCCGCCCAGCGAAATTGGCTTAATGCCATAATCAGATTGCTTCAGCTTGGCCGCGCCATGATAGTGCTCCGGGCCGCCCATAACTTCTAGCGTGATTTCCCGTCTGGCTCCATGCAGCTCCAGCGTTCCCGCAACCCGGTAATGCTGTGCGCTGGTTGGCTCAATGTGAGAAGAATTGAACCGTATCTCCGGATACTTCTCCTGATCGAGCACTTTTGGCCCCAGCATAGTGCCCTGTATCTCCGCGCGGTCTTTTTCTGAAATATCCTGGTCCGTCACCTTCATCTCTTTGGTCATGACGGTGATTTCCGCCGCCAGCTTCGCCGGATCTAGAGTTGCATGGCTGATCGGCGCTGCCACAATATGGTTGTGCGCAAACCCGGAAAACAATCCAGATTTGAAAACATGAATGGTAATCATGGACTGCTGCGGCTTTGCAGCAGCATTCTCATGCGACTGCGCAACCGCCGTTGGCCCCGATAGACCACTTAGCAGGACCATCCAGAGAAGTCCAACATGTCTTAAACGAATTCCCTTTCGAAGCAAAGTTTTCTCCTTTTGCCTTGGCAATGCTTTCTTCAGATCACCACCCCGATCACCCGATGTCCAGATGCCCCGATTTCCGATGTTCCGATGCCCGGATGTCCCGACTTTCCGAATGTTCCGATGCCCCGATCTCCATAAGATGCAGCAGAGTCCAGCCCCGCGCTGGCTGCCCGGAACTGCCAATGAAGTCAGCACTGAAATTTTACCTTCTGGTAAACTTTTGCCTGCCCCCACCCCCCTTATAGGCGCTTTGTTGCAAACAAAGACTGAAGTCCAATTCGACAAGACTGTGACAGAACAGTCGAAACCGCTTTTTCGCTTCATTTCGCCTTCGAATCGCGTCCAATTTTTTCTCGGGACCAGATCGCGAATTTTACTTTGTAGTTATTTGCTTTGTAGTTAATAGATACAGGAGGTCAATGGACAAGCACATCTTGGCCCTGTCTGATCGCTGATTGCTGATTGTCAAAGAATCCTGCAACCCGATCCGCCTGGGCGGTCGCATTCTTGCAACTCGGGGCATTATATCGTATTTTGTTCGCTTTTGTCAAGAGGTTTTTGCTCTCATGAGCACCGCCCTCACCCTATCACCATCTCTTCCCCGCAGGGAGTGGCGCCGAAGTCGAAAGATCCCGACGAAACGTCCGTTGCCTTCCCGTCTTGTAGTAGCGGCCGCTTCTGGCTCCAGCTATATCAATTTAGGATGCATCTATTCCCGGGACCGCTTAACACCTGAAAAAGATAACGAGAGCAGTCAGTTTCGCGCGGTCCCGCCTTTGGCCAAATACCAAATACTAAATACCGCCACCTTACTCTTTCACCGCTATCCCCAGCGCCTTCATCTTCCGGTACAGATGGCTGCGCTCCAATCCCAGCACTTCCGCAGCTCGCGTAACGTTGCCGTGGTTCTCGTCCAGCTTCTTCAGGATGTAGTCGCGCTCATACGCGGCGCGAGCCTGGTGCAGCGTGGAAAACCCGGCGATCGTGCGTCCGCCCTCGCGATGGATCAGTGGCGGCAGGTGCTTGCGCTCAATCTTCTGCGCCGTGGGGTTCATGATGACCAGGCGCTCAATCACGTTGCGCAATTCGCGCACGTTGCCCGGCCAGGAGTAGCGCGCCAGCGTGTCAATCGCGTCATCGGCAACCTCGCGTGAGCGCCGGCTGTACGCGGCGGAAAATTCCTTCAAAAAATGCCGCGAGAGCAGCGGAATGTCTTC
>DATBCN010000254.1:0-1889 GCA_036270475.1 Candidatus Angelobacter sp.
AGGCATTGCGCCGGGACAAAAGCTGATTACCTACTGTGAGGTCGGCTTGCAGGCGTCGCATGACTACTTTGTCGCCAGGTATCTGGGATATGACGCCGCCATGTTTGATGGCTCCATTCATGAGTGGAGCCACATGAACAATCTGCCGGTGGTGGAAGGCAAGTCTCCGCGCTAAGGAGTGCATGATGTTTTTTCAAGCAATCGCGGTGGTGTTGGGTCTGCTGCCAGTTTTGCAGGCGCCAACGGAGACTGGTCCGCCGCCCAAATTACGGCCAGAAATGCTGGTAACAACGGCATGGCTGGCCGATCATCTAAAAGACCCCGACCTGGTAGTGCTCTGTATCGATTCCACGCCGGAGTTTTACGCCAGGGGGCACGTTCCCGGCGCGCGGCAAATCAAGCTGAGTGAAATTGCGGTGACGCGGGATGGCATTCCCAACGAACTTCCGCCGGTGGAGACGCTGCAGAAAGTGTTTGCCGCCACGGGCGTGAGCAACGGTTCGCGCGTGGTGTTGTATGGCGAACGGTCTAATCTTTTTGCCGCGCGAGCGTACTTTACATTGGATTATCTGGGCGTGGCCGGCCGCGCTTCATTGCTGGATGGCGGCATAGAAAAATGGACGGCTGAGCACCGGCCGCTTTCCACGGAAACCCCGGCAGTTAAGGCTGCGTCACTTAGGATTGCGCCCCGACCGGAAATCCTTATTGATACTGAGGCAATGCGGAACCTGGCGGAGAAGAAAACTGGAAGCGCCACGCTGGTGGATGCTCGTCCAAGCAAAGAATTCACTGGCGAACAACTTTCAGAAGACGTAGCCAAAGCCGGACATATCCCCGGGGCAAAGAGCTTGTATTGGATGGATATGCTGGTGAGCCGTGAAAACCCGGTGCTGCGCCCGGAAGCAGAGCTGCGGCGCATGTACTCAGAGTTAAAAGCAAAGGCAGGCCAGCCGCTGGTTACGTATTGCCGGACGGGGATGCAGTCGTCGTTTGATTATTTTGTGGCGAAATATCTGGGGTACGATCCCAGCATGTATGACGCTTCCTTTTATGAATGGAGTCAGAAAGATTTGCCGGCGGAAACCTCTCCTTCAAAGTAAAGTGCCGACAATAGAAAATGCCCTGGATTGCCATCTGCCTAAAGGCCCGTGATTCGCAAGCGAATCACTCGATGCTGATACTCGCTAGTGGATCAATTTGAAGAAAACTGATCCACTGCGGGGCATTTTCGTTTCCTCGTAATTTCTTAAAACATGTTCCACAAAAACTGATTGTAGACATCGTGGTGATACTGGACTTCCGGGGCCTTTACGAAAGTTCCCAGCAGACGCGGACAACGGTCCGCCGACGCCTGTTTCAGATCAGCGTAACGCGCCTTCACATCTTCACCCAGAAGTTTGGTCGTCCACTCGGCCTTGCGGAAGTTTTCCAGCGCCGTATAAATGTTGTCGGGCAGGTATCGTTCGGCCTGGCGCAGGTTTTTGATCCGGGACGTAGTGCCTGCAATGCCGGTTTTGAAGACGCTCAACATCACCATATAAGGGTTCGCGTCCGGGGCAACGGAGCGCACCTCAACACGCATGCTCTTCTCATTGCCAATGGGGATGCGGACCATGGAACCACGGTCTACCGCCGACGCCTTGATCTGGTTAGGGGCCTCAAAATGCGGATCGAGACGGCGATAGGCGTTGACGCTGGCATTGAGCATCAGGCAAATGTCATTGCCATGCGTAAGAATGCGATCGACAAACGACCATCCAAGCTCGCTGAGTTTTTCCTCGCCTTTGGGGGCCCAGAAAAGGTTCTTGCCCGCTTTGCTGATGGAGACGTTGGTGTGCATGCCGTTGCCATTGACGCCCACCACGGGTTTAGGCAGGAAAGACGCGGTC
>DATBCN010000255.1:0-11227 GCA_036270475.1 Candidatus Angelobacter sp.
ATGGGAAATGATGGCGCATCCGGACTGCTGGCTATGAAGCGCGCCGGTAGCAGTACTATTGCTCAAGACGAAAAGAGCTGTGTTGTTTTTGGCATGCCCAAAGAAGCGATTTCCGCCGGAGCTGTTGACGCCGTTGAGCCATTGGCCTGCATTCCGAACCTGATTATGGCATGGGCAAACTCTGGCCGCTCGAAAACAATAAATAGAAATTGCACTATTTAATGACCGAGCAGTGTTCAAAACGGAAACTTGCTTTTCAACGGAGCACCGCAGAAGACGTCCAAGAGGATGGCTTGGTAGCGCTACCGGGAATCGAACCCGGGTTTTAAGATTGAGAATCTCACGTCCTAACCCCTAGACGATAGCGCCACTCTGTTTTGTGCGGATCTCACTCAGTATAACAAAGCGTTCGCGCCTCGGTGCAAAATCACCGGTTGTTTGTTCTCTCTCCAGCAGCAATATTTTTTTATTTTTTCTCCATTTTTTTATCTCATCGCCCCAAAGTCGGCACAGATTCTTTATAATCACGTCAAGAGCTACATTTGTTTTCATTTCAATAACTTTCATATATCCAAAAAGTCAGGAGTTTGGCAGCAATGGCAGGAAAACCGCCCCGTAAATCCCGCAAGACCACTTCCTTAAAGCAAGACCCGGCACAGCCGGCGGCAAACGTAACTCCCATGGAACACGCTCCCAGGACCGCGGAGATAGCTGAGATAAAAGACCGCAAAACACCCTCTCTGGAGCGGGAAATTGAAGAGCAGATTCGCGCCCGCGCGTATGAGCTTTTTGTGGAACGCGGACGGCAGGAAGGCCATGATCGTGAAGATTGGGAGCGGGCCCAGGCTGAGATTCTCTCCAAATATCAAAGGGAAAAAAGCGCATAGCCTAAATGAAACAGGTCTTACTGCTTGACGACAACATCGCCCAGCTAACCGTGCGCGAACTGGTGCTGCGCAAGGCTGCCATTGAAAGTCACGTAGCCACCAAAGCGAACAGCGCTCTTGCTCTGCTGCGCAGTGAAGCTGGCCGGGCAAAGATCGGCGTGGTCATCACTGACCATCTCATGCCGGATATGGATGGCTCTGAATTCGTCCGCCAACTTCGCTCTTTTAACCCGGATATCCCCGTCATTGTCATCAGCGGCCTCCCGGACGCCGAATCCGAATATACCGGCCTGAATGTAGTTTTCCGCGTAAAGCCTTGTGATCCTGAGGACTTAATCGCCCTGGTCAAGTCCGCCCTGGGGTGTAAGGCGTCCGCCTAATTGAACGATTGCAGTAGGCGTGAAACCATATTAAGCTGCAGATGATGCCATTACTGGGGAGCTTTTGTCTTTTATTCGCCTTGGCGCTCGCCTTCTACTGCTTTGTAGTAGGGGTGCTGGCCGCCCTGCGTAAGGATGCCGTCGGTTATCGGCTGGCGGAAACCGCCCGGCGTGCCGGCATGGCCACATTTGCCGCGGTTTTTGTAGCGGCGGCCGCATTGGTGTACGCGGCCATGACGAACGACTTTTCCGTCGCCTACATCCTTCATCATTCCAACCGCGCCTTGCCAGGACCCTATAAATTTGCCGTGCTGTGGTCTGGCCAGGAAGGTTCAGTCCTCTTCTGGGCGCTTCTGCTTTCCGCCTATGGATTTGTTCTGCGGCTCCGTCACAAAGTTGACCAGCGGCTGGTCGCTATGGCGTCCATGGTGTTGGCCGGGATCCAGGTTTTTTTCCTGATTCTGGTCAATTTTGTCGCTAACCCGTTTGGCATGATGGATGTGGTTGCCGCCGACGGCAACGGCCTGAATCCATTGCTGCAATACCCTGAGATGGTGATTCATCCGCCGATGCTTTATCTCGGCTATGTCGGCGTTTCCGTCCCGTTTGCGTTCGCGCTGGCCGCTCTGATCATGCGCTATCCCGGCGAAAAATGGATACAGATCACGCGCCGCTGGACCATGGTGGCATGGTTGTTCCTTACCTGCGGCGTCTCTCTGGGCGCACATTGGGCCTATGCGGTGCTGGGCTGGGGCGGGTACTGGGGCTGGGACCCGGTGGAAAACGCTTCTCTCCTGCCATGGCTTTCCACCACGGCGTTCCTCCACTCCGTCATGATGCAAGAAAAGCGCGGTATGATGAAGGTCTGGAATGTGTGGCTCATCTTTACTACCTTCCTGCTTTCAATCCTGGGAACGCTTCTTACGCGCAGCGGAATCGTTAGTTCGGTACACTCTTTCGCGCAGTCCAGCATCGGCAATTGGTTCGTGGGAATGCTGGTCGTCACGTTTGCGGTTTGCGCGTTCTTCTTTTTCAAGAACAGTGATCATCTGCAGTCTGAGAACAAACTGGAATCGCTGGTTTCGCGCGAATCCAGCTTCCTCTTCAACAATCTGGTATTGCTGGGCGCATGTTTTGCGGTGCTGTGCGGCACCTTGTTCCCAATCCTTTCTGAATGGGTGCGCGACGTTAAAATGAACCTGGGCGCGCCGTTCTATAACAAGGTGATGGTGCCCATTGGTCTGTTCCTGGTTTTCCTGACCGCCGTTGGCCCCTTGCTGGCATGGCGCAGCACCTCAGTCGGCAGCATCAAGCGCAACTTTGCCCTGCCGGCATCAATCGCACTGCTGGTTGAGGTTGTGGTGGGCGCATTGCTTTACAAAAACGGCGTAGGCTTCTGGACGGACATGGGCCAGATTTACGCCATGATAGCGTTTTGCCTGAGCACCCTGGTCATCGCCACCATCGGTTCTGAATTTATTCGCGGCGGCACTGTCTGGAAAAATAAACTGCAGACCAACCTGCTGGCCGGAATGTATCAGCTGACGCGCCGCAATATGCGCAGGTACGGCGGCTATGTGGCTCATTTTGGTTTTGTGCTGGTGATCATCGGGCTTGCAGGCGCCGCCTTCAACCAGGATAAAGAGCAGGAAATGGCCAAGGGTGACAAACTCCAGATTGGGCGCTACACATTGGTGGGGCAGGAGTACACCGATGACGACAACACCAATTACAGCTCCCGGGCCGCTCTGCTGGACGTTTATCGAGACGGAAAATTCCTGACCGTATTGAACCCGGAGGAGCGTTTCTTTAAAGCCAGTGGCGGACAACCTGTCCACATTGTGGCAAAACGTTCCACGCTTCGCGAGGACCTTTATGTCGTCTATGAAGGCCACAATACTCAGACCGACCATCCGATCATTAAAGCCATCATTAATCCGCTGGTCAATTGGATTTGGATTGGCGTTCTGGTCCTTATCTTTGGAACGGGAATGGCCCTGGTGCCCAATGCGGCGCTGGTAACGGTGCAAGTTCCCAAAGCGGATGCCGTTGCCGCCATGGAAGAGCAGGGCATGCAGCCTGCGGGAGCCGGCAAATGAAGCGACTCGCCAAAGTGTTGCTGCTCCCCTGCCTCGTCATTGCGCTCATGGGAGCGGACAATCAGGAAGCGCGCTACCAAAATCTTGGCGGCAAGATCATGTGCAGTTGCGGTTGCGCCCAGATGCTCCTCAAATGCAATCACGTGGGCTGCCCGAATTCTGACCAGATGACTCGCGAGCTCCGGGCCAGCGTCATCCGCACCAGCAATGATGAAGAAGTGTTGAACTGGTTCCGCACCAACTGGGGCGTAACCGCCGTGGTTGAACCTTCAACCCATGGCTTTGAACTACTGGCTTGGATACTTCCCGCCGCCGGACTTGGGTTAGGCTTGCTTGCGGTCATTCTGTTCATCCGCAGTTGGAAGCTGCGGGCTGCTCCTGTTGCCATCGCCGACCTTAACCTTGCGCCTGACCTTGAGGCCATGCGCGCACGCGCACGCCGGGAGACGGAAATATGAATCCGGCAACCATTGATTACGCCATCAAGATGTTTTGCTGCGTCTTTGCGGCGGGGACCTTGGTCTATGTTTTTCTTCCCACCCGTGACACTGAAACCGGCGTCACCAAGACGCGCGTTGTTTATCTTTATGAGCGCAAAGACGTGGTTTATGAAAATCTGCGCGACTTGAATTTTGAATTTAAGTCCGGCAAATTCACCCAGGCCGACTATGACGGCATGCGCATTGGCCTGGAAGCTGAAGCAGCCCGCATCATGGCTGAAATTGAAATGCTGGAATCTGTAAAGGCCTGAAGGAGCCCATTCCATTGAAGCGAGCCGTTATCACTTTACTTCTTTTCCTCTGCTCTGTCGCCGCCGTGGCGGAGACGTTGCGCGGCGTTGTCCAGAACAGCACCACCAGCAAGCCCTCTGCTGGAGACGAAGTCACGCTCAAGAAGATCGGCAACGGCATGGAAGACGTTGGCAAAACCAAAACCAATGCCAAAGGGGAATTCAGCTTTAATGTTCCGCCCGCCCAGCAACCTTATGTGGTCTGGGTCCAGCACCAGGGCGTAACTTACACGCAAGCCGGCTTGCCCGGTGGAGTTCCCGTTGCAGTCCGCGTGTTTGACGCTGCCGCCAACGTGAAAGACATCAGCGTTATGGAACACGCAATCGCCATCCAAACCAGTCCGGATGGATCAACGTTGAGCGGCGAAGAGATATTTACCGTCGGCAATCTGTCAAACCCGCCGCGGACGCTAAACGGGCCGCACACCCTGGAACTTTATCTTCCAGAAAATGCCACAATTACAGAAACCAGCGTCCAGACCGGCAAAGTGCAACTGAAGGCGGCTCTGGTGCCTTCTAGTGAAAAAAACAAGTATGCCTTTGTTTTTCCAATTCGGCCCGGCCAGACGCAGTTCCATGTCATCTATACCGTGCCTTATTCCGGCAAATTGCAAGTGAATCCCCGGTCTGATCTCGCTACCGGAACGCTGATGCTGGCCATTCCAGATTCCATCAAGGTTTCGCCGTCTGATGCTTCCGTTTATCAGAGCACGACGAACCCGGAATTCAAGAACGTAAATATCTACGTGGCGAAAAACGTCTCTTCCCAGCAAAAAGTGGCCTTTGAAGTTGCCGGCAAGGGCGAGATGCCGCACGAAACAGATCAAGCAGCAGCGCCTGCCCGTGGCGCGCCCGCGCGGGGCGAGCCTGCAGGCCCCGGCGGCGGTCTTGGCGTTCCTAATGAAAGACCTGATCCTTTGCACTCCGGTCAATGGCTCTTTCTGGGCGTGCTCACACTGTTTCTGGCGGCAGGTGCGACGTTTGTCTACACTGCAAATCAGAATGCGCCCATAGCAGCCATTACGTCGCCCGGCCAGGACCGCTCCGCAATTCTGTTGGAAGCCATGAAAGAAGAAGTGTTCCAACTGGAATCCGATCGATTGCAGGGCAAAATCAAGCCGGAAGATTATCAGTCAGCCAAATCCGCGCTCGATAAAACCTTGCAACGAGCTGTGCAGCGCCAACCAAACGCAAAATAATCCATCACCTGAGAGCTACTGAATGGCCTTGATTGTCAAATCATCTGCTCTGCACGGGGCCGGCGTCTACACCACGGCCCCAGTCAAAAAGGGCGCACACGTTCTTGAATACACCGGGCCTCGGCTCACCTCCAAAGCATGCGAAGGCATGTACGCAGACACCGAGGTGACCTACCTTTTTGCCATGGACGATGGCGACACCATTATTGACGGTTTCGGCATCGCCGCTTTTGTGAACCACACGTGCGATCCCAACTGTGAAACCGATCAACTCGATAATCGCATCTGGATCATTGCGGCGCGCGACATCAAAGCCGGAGAAGAACTCACCTATGACTACAATTTGTTTGATGGTGATGCCGGCGAAAAAGCGCCATGCTATTGCGGACTGAAGGGATGCCGGAAAACCATGTTCTCTGAAGAGGAAGTCGCCCGCCAAAAAAAGGTCCTGCGCCAGCGGAAAAAGCGCACTGCAGCCGCCCGGTTACGTCGCCGCAATGCGCGCCGCTCTGCCTGACTTGCAAAATGTCATTGCTGCGGTGACGAAGTATTGGAACTCACCGACTGATCCAGGCGAATGACCATGCCCGTTTGCGCCGGAAGATTCACGTCTTTGCCATTGGTGGCAAGCACGTAGCCCCCACCAGGAAGCGCGCCCACCGCCAGCCCTTTCAACGGACCGCCAAACCCAGCGATGGCACCCGCCTCTTTACCCCGCGCTCCAGATTGCTCTCGCCCTCCGTCACTCGTTCGTTTGGTGCTTTTGCTGCCGGTGTCGTGAACGGAAATCAAAGTTGCGGTAAGTGGAAGCGTTTGCCCGTTGAGCAGCACCACATCGCGGAAACGTAAGCTGAGTTTGCCTTTGCCGCGAAGCGCTGCCAGGGTCTTGTTGTCATCAGCCTGGGCCACTTCGCCTTCTACGCGTGATCCGCCCGGTATCACCGCCAGACCATTACTTACACCCGCCGAATCACTGATGGTTGCCGTGAAGCGGTCTCCCGGTTGGGAAGTCCGGGTGGAAAGCGGCGTATCCAAGGTGGCGCGGATCTCTGTCCCTGCGGATATCTGGTCTGTGGCGGCGGATGGGTTTACCGCCGTAGAAGAAGAACTCTGGGGAGGATTTTGCTCTGAAGCAGTGTTAGCCGCCGGCATAGCTCCCGATGGCTGGCTTGCCGAGTTGGTATTTACCGATTGGCTTGCCCCATTCTTGCCATCAGCCGGGGTCTGGGCCTTGATCGCCACGGCAGCCAAAGCAAAAAACACCAACATGGCTGCCCTGCTCCACATTAAACATGCTCCTGAAAAATTCACCTGAGTATAGGAAGCCGTGAAATAATTACGGGTTGGCTTCCATTGGCTTACTTTTTCCTCTAAATCAGCATCTCTGTTAGGTGCAGGATGTTGTGCGTGACACGCTATAATCAATACTGATCTTGACCGCAACAGGAGTTCCAATTTGACATTGAATGGCCAGCCTTCCAAACCCCGAGTCTTGGTGGTGGACGACGAGCGCGTGATTGCCGATACCCTGGCAATTATCCTTAACCAGAACGGCTTTGACGCCTCAGCGGTCTATACCGGGACCGCGGCCGTGGATCGTGCGCGCGAAACCAAACCTGATTTGATCATCAGCGATGTCATTATGCCGGACATGAATGGGATTGAGGCGGCCATCAGGATTCGCCAGGTGCTGCCCGGCTGTAAGATACTTCTCTTCTCTGGCCAGGCCGCCACCGCGGACTTACTGGAAAAAGCACGCGCCCAGGGCCACGAATTTGAGATTCTGGCTAAACCTGTCCATCCGCAGGACCTGTTGGCCAAGCTGCGGAATTGACTCGATTTTCACTACTGATGTCTCTATTCCGGCCACCGTCGAGCTCCGTGCAGAACTCGGAGAATACGGCAAATTTCACCAGCAACTTCATAAACGATTAAGTATGGCAACGATACCAATACTAATTCTCGTGTACCTGATTTGCGTCCGGGGCGTCCACGACTTGGAAACTGCTTCAACTCTGAAGCTGCCTGATAGATCCGCCTGATAGTTGTTATCGCAAGTTCAAAATTCTGCTCGAAGAGATAGTCGGCAATCTGCTCAAGATCAGCGGCGGCTCCAGGTGTCCAGGCAACTCGCATCAGGAATGTGACTGTTTTTCTTGCAATCGCTTTTCTATTCGGGAGACAACCTCATCATGGTCGATGAGTTCACCCTTCGCGGCCTGCGCCTGACCCTTCTCAACTTCCTGAATAAACCACGTATCGTGATCGAGTAGGCGGTCAACAGCTTCTTGAATAACTTGGGCTGTGTCTTGCCCCGTGCGAGCAGCCAATTCCCGCAAAAGTGCCTCTTTTTCCGGGTTCAAGTGAATTTCCATATCGTCAGTCTAGCAGCAGAGTGGTCTCTATTGGTAGGGACATTAGCTACAGTTCTCTTCTGCCTTCCATCGCCTTCAGCATCGTCACTTCGTCTGCATATTCAATGTCGCTGCCTGCCGGGATTCCCGTTGCAATGCGGGTGATCTTCACGCCCGGCCTCTTCAACAGCCCTGTAAGATGGACTGCAGTGGCTTCGCCCTCAATCGTAGGATTGGTCGCGATGATTACCTCATCGAGACTGCCGCTTTCAATCCGCTTCATCAATGAAGGGATACGAAGCTGCTCTGGCCCCACTCCGTGCAGCGGCGAAATCGCACCATGCAAAACGTGATAAACGCCATTGTAAAACCGCGCCTTCTCAATGGAAGCGATATTCGTCGGCTCTTCCACCACGCAAACCAGGCGCTGGTTGCGGGTGGCGCTGGTGCAATAGCTGCACGGATCAACGTCAGTAATATTACTGCATACGGAACAAAGATGAAGTTTTTCTTTAAGGTTTCGGATAGCCCCGGAAAGCGCGTCGGCATCCTCCGTGCGGGAGCGCAGAATGTGAAAAGCCATGCGCTGGGCGCTTTTGCCGCCTACGCCCGGAAGCTTCTTCAGTTCGTCAATCAGTCGAGCCATGGGCTCGGCAAACTTTGCCACAGATTCCTCTAAAGTCCCGGAAGTCCCATTCCACCCAGCATTCCGCCTACGGTTGACTGCATTGCCTCATCCACCTTTTGGCCAGCCGCGTTCACGGCTGCCGTGACTAGGTCCTGTAGCATCTCCACGTCGCCCGATTTGACCGCTTCCGGATCGATTCTGGTCTCCAGAACTTGTTTCTGTCCGTTCATCTTGATGGTGACAGTGCCGCCACCGGAAGAAGCCTCCACGACGGTCTGCTTCATCTTGTGCTGCAGGTCCTGCGCCTGCTTCTGCGCGTTCTCCAGCATCTCCTGAAATTGGCGTGAATTAAATCCGCCCATTGGCTTCTCCTAGTTCTTCTCGCGATGATCGATTACGGTGCGAATCTCCGCGCCAAATTTTTCCCGCATGCGCTGGACGATTGGGTCGTCCGCGACGCGGCTGCGCGCGCTGGCGCCGTTGCGTGGACGCACAATCGCGGCAGGTCCATTGGCATGAGGCTGCGCGCCGCCGATGAGTGACAGCTTAAGAACTCGTCCTGCGGCCGCCGAGGCAGCGGCATTTGCTACCTGTTTCTGCTCGGCGCTCACCAAAAATGGAATCACAGATGCCGGTTTGTCCACGGTAACAATCAACTCGTTGCCCTGGAGTTTAGGAGTTCCCTCAGCCAGCGTGGCAGCCAGATTATCGCCGCCGGGCATGTTTTCCAATGCTGTCAGCACGTGGCCCAGAATTGTTGCCGGATCGTCAGAAGCCTCAGGCTCTTTCAAGGCGACTTCCGTTGACGATGGCTGGGATTGAACTGTTGGTTGCTCCTGGATCTGCGCTGGCGCTGCCGCCGCAGACATTTCCGGATCAGAACTCCGGCCCTTGCGCGCACGATCTGCTTCAAAGGGCGAAACAATATTCGGCTGCCGTGAAACCGGAGCTGCGATGGCGGGTGCATTCAATGCGGCGGGCGAGGGTCGCGTGGTAGATGCCCGTTGCGGCTCGCCTGCTTTTTGCACTTCACCGCCAACCTGGCTCAGGATTTGTTCCAGCGGAAGAATGCGCTGTGCGTGTACCAGCTTGAGCACGCCCAGTTCAAGATGAAATCTCTGCTCCTGCCGGTAACCCAACTCATCAAAGGTGCGCAGCATGATCTGCAGAAACCGCGCCAGGTCTTCTTCAGAGAAGCCAGCAGCGACGCGGCCCACCCGCGCCCGTTCGTCAGAGGATATCTGCAGCAGCGGAGAATTTTCAGTCGCCACTTTTGCCACAACCGCATTACGCAGAAAGCGCACGAGTTGCCGCGCGAAATGTGCCGGGTTGTACCCTTCCGTCATCAGCCGGTCCAGCAACCGCAGCGCCTCTTCGCTTGAGCTGCGCGCAACCGTGCTCATCAGCTCTTCCATTACTTCAGAACCAACGTTCCCGACAAGCCCGCGCACCAGGGCGCCACTCAATGTATCGCCGCAGCAGGCTATCGCCTGGTCCATAATGGAGAGTGCGTCGCGCATGGAACCGTCGCCGGCTTCAGCCAACACTGCCAGGGCTTCGCTATCTGCCGCAATGTTCTCTTTCGCCGCGATTGCGGCCAACTGTCCTACGATCTCATCAAACTTGACGGCATGAAAGCTGAAGTGCTGGCAGCGCGAGCGAATGGTCTGTGGAATGTCCTCGGCCTGTGTGGTGGCCATCATGAAAATAATGTGTGGCGGAGGCTCTTCCAGGGTCTTAAGCAGAGCGTTGAAAGCAGCATCGGTAATCTGATGTGCTTCATCCAGGATGTAGATCTTGAACCGGTCACGCGCCGGACGGTAACGCGCGGCGTCCCGCAGTTCGCGGATTTCGTCTATGCCGCGGTTCGTGGCAGCGTCAATCTCAATCACATCCACTGAGCTTCCTGCCCGCACCTCCACGCAGGATTCGCACACCCCGCAAGGCTCGGCTGTCGGCTTGTCATGGGCGCGGCAATTCAGTGCCATGGCCAGAATGCGCGCAATGGTGGTCTTGCCAATGCCGCGGTGGCCGCTGAAGATGTAACCGTGCGCAATCCGCTGCTGTTCAATAGCGTTTTGCAGGGTGCGGGTCACGTGCTCCTGCCCAATCACCTCAGAAAAACGCTGCGGACGGTATTTACGCGCCAAAACCTGATAGCTCATGCTGGAAATTAGATTATACCCTTGCCGGCGGATGAGATTTTCAACAGACGGACGCGGCGCACGCAGAACGACATACGCTCAGCGGCAACCGACTTGAACGCAAACTCACAGCCAGCGGTCCTGCGGGCGGAGCAATGTTTTTCTGCCGACCAAAAACTGCTCCCTATCCGTCGAATTGCACAACGTAGCTCTTGAATTCCGGAACGGGGCAACATCTCCAGCGACAAGACCAGTAGGGCGGACCTGAGGACGAAATAGAAATTCTGGTTGCAGTCCGCGTCAGTGCTACGGGTGAGAGGCAAAGAGCAAAGAATAGAGATGGGGGCAAATTGTGCTGTTTTTCGGCCTGAGACAATTTTGGCTGCAGGGTCAGCGCCCGCCTGCACCTCGGCGGCAAACTTAACGTTATTTCTGCCCAATCCGATGCCATCACGACCCACACGAGCTTTGAACGATTTGGATACATTAGGCCGCCAACCGCTTATTTAGGCTTGCAACCCATTCCAATGCGCAAGAGTGCAAGTGTTTGCACAATATGCCTTGGTGCGTCGCGTATGGCTTGCCCTGTACGATTCTAAGTTATTGCTAAATAAATACTTAACATTTCTTTTGCGGTTTCCCTCAGATGGCAATCTAACTGCTTTGTCCTTACTGGGCTACCAGAAAAATTATCAGCCTTTTACGCTTTTTATCGGCTTTAAGAATCACGATTCTTGCCAGGGTAA
>DATBCN010000256.1:0-3200 GCA_036270475.1 Candidatus Angelobacter sp.
CAGGCGGCCCCGGTGAAGCTGGGTACCTCTGGCGGAAATTCTGCAGATATTGGAACAAAGGTCTGTTGCATTGGCACTTTAGGCAGCTTATGGACGAAGACCGGCGTAACCAGGCCGGTAATCCTCAGCAATAACCATGTTCTTGACAGGTCTGGTAACGGCGCTGCAGGAGAGGCGATTAATCAACCCTTGCAGCTTGCCTGCACCGCGCCCAGCGCTCCGCCGCCGCTCACCGTTGCGTTGCTCACTCAAGGCGCGGCACTAAAGCCCGTCGCCAATGAACCAGGAGCTTGTCCCGGCTCGAAAGCGCCGCTGTGCGGCCACGCTCCCAGCAACGTTGACGCCGCGATCGCAGAAATCGCCGTTGGGCAGGTCGATCTCTCTGGCACTATTCTGGATCTTGGCCCGGTCGGAGCCACGAGCATTGCCGCCATGCCGCCCTCCAGCACCATTGGCGTTGCGGCGTTGGGTGAAGCGGTAGGAAAGAGCGGCAGGACCACCGGTCTTACCTGCTCAACCATCCAATCGCTCAATATGACAACACAAGTGGATTATGAAGCCACCTGCGGCAGTGGCACCCCGGCGTTCACGGCCTTATTCACAAACCAGGTAACGATTTCCGGTGGAAGCTTTAGCGCTGGCGGTGATTCAGGGTCTTTAATTGTGGACACCACGACCGCCCGGCCTATGGCACTGCTCTATGGCGGCAACACTGTGAGCACGGTAGCCAACCCAATCCAGGACGTGATTAACGCGTTTGGCGGCCCTGCGGCATTCACCATTATTGGCGGTGGCGATCATGCTGTAAGTTGCGCGCATACGGCCACAGCCAGCGCTATTCAAGTGGGGAGCACGCAGGCGGCATTGGTCCCGGAAGAACGCAAGCGCGTAGCCGCCGTGCAGACGAGACGCTCTCAGGCACTGATGCGGGATTTTGGCGTTACCTCCGTGGGAGTAGGCCCCAGTGCCGACAACCCAAGGGAAGGCGCGCTAGTCCTTCACGTTTCAGGTAAGTCGGTCCCCGCTGTTCCTGCCGTGATCGATGGCGTCCGCACACGTTTGATCTTTGATAATGAAATTGGCGCGACGGTAAGCGCGCAGGAGATCAACCGCATAACTGCCGTAAAAGAAGCGCATGTGATGGAGTTCATGGGTAAACCGGGAATACAGGGTTTTGGCGTCTCGATTAGTGAAGACAATCCGGCAGAAGGCGCAATTTCCATCTACGTGATTGAAGGCGTAAACCATCCGGTGATTCCGCCAGTGATTGACGGCATCCGCACCAAGGTTTTCGAAGGAACACGCTTCAAGGCATATTGATTCAGGGCCAGCTTCGTTTCAAGATCAGCCCTGGCAGATGCCGGGGCTTTTCTTTTTAGCCGATTCCCAATTCTCGCGCTGCCGTGCGCGCGATGCCCGGCATTTGCGCGACGGAAGCAATCACGATGTCATGCTGTGTAAGAGTTTCCCGCGCGTAATGGATTGCGTCATCATCTTGCGGCAAGCCGTCTTCCACCACGGCTGTCAGTTGTGCTCGTTTGTTTTGTGCAGATCGGATTCCTTCCGCCATTTGAGGAAAGCTGAACGCCAGGATTTTGGCGGCGTTCACGTCACTCTGGAGAGACACTGCGTGAAACAGCTTAACCGTGCCGTTGGGGCTGTAACCGCAGTCGATTTTTAGCGGGTCGCCGCTGCGCGTGTAATCGGAGGCAGGAATGTCTTTCCGCAGCACTGGCCAAACGCCAACCGCTTCAAACTCTGAGCGCATGCGTTGCAAGATCGCCTGCCGCGTGCTTGTGGTGCGGGTTTGCCGCCGTTTTGGACGTTCCAGATAAAGCCGCGCCAGTTCATCCGCTTCCTCCGCTGGTGAATCTGCCAGGCATGCCTGAAATTCCGAGGTTTGCAGAGCGTTGGAGAAAGAATCCTGAATACGGCGAAGAATAAAATCGTGGTCGCCATTTGTCTCGCGCAGTTTTTCGCGAAGATCGCCCTCCATGGCTTCCAGCACTTCCACGTCAGCTTCAGGATCAAGGCAGCGCACGCGGGACCAGTCATGGGTAAAGCGCACCTGCGCGCCGCCGGCGGGCGGCAGCAGCACCAGGCCGATGTTCACGAATTCATTTTTCACCGCGTCCGGAGCGTAACGCAGGACAAAGAATCTGCATTGCGTTTTCACTGGCATTGCTGAACCGCCGATTTCTTCTTAGTCATGTCGCCGCGCTCCAACTACCCCGTTTCATGTGCTTGCCATCCATCCTTCCGCTCACTGAAGCAAGCGGCCCGTCCCAAGCCGCCTTCGCGTTTTCTTACATTGCAGTCATGCTTGCCTGGCTCGGAACCGCCGTCCTGCCCCAGGCGGGGAATGGCTGGCGCGTGGAATTACGAAACGCCGTGATCAGGTCCCGCACCTTGCTTCTGCGTTCAATAATGTTCTCCACCAGCTTTTCCAATTCGCTCCAGTCATTGCCGGCCCATTCCGGCGGGACCGTGCCGGCGATTTCCTGAATGACCGCCGGAGCAAAATCCTCCACCCGGGAAAGCCACGGCTCAAATGAGTCCCATCCACTCACCTGCTGGTAGACAAGGTTGCGGGCAAAGACGCCGCGCAGCGCCGAGTCAGGAAAATTCCATTCACCGGCATTGAAGCAATAGCCCTGGTCAATAAACGTGGCGGTGTATTTTCGTCCCGTTATTTTTTTCCAGAACACGGCCTGGCGTCCATTGGCGTTGCCCAGCCACTTGTCCGCCACCAACATGCCGGCGAATGCCTCAAGGTTTTTTACTTTTGGAAACATGCTTTCCGGCAGATAGTCATAGACATGGCCCTCGGCGGGATCACAGACGTAACGCGCGCCGAACTGCAACCCCGGCTTGCAGCGTGAAGACAGGCCGGAGAGGTCCATGTGCAGCTCCTGCGTGTTGTCCACCAGCCATTCCCGCACTTCCACAACTTCCGTCACGGGGACGGGCAGCCCAATGCTTTCTGCCAGGCGCGTGGCCAGCAACTCATTCGCAAGCACGCGCAGGTGCTGCGGATTGTTCTGGAATTTGACTACATAAAAGTGGCCGTCGTCTGCGCGCATGAGGTGCGCCTGCGCTCCACCGCGCATTCTGCGGACGTGCTGGACTGCCTCTACGGCCATGGCGGGATTGTATCGCAGTAAGCCTCCAGCACTCAGCCCTGAAACATCTAAGCCCGA
>DATBCN010000257.1:0-15845 GCA_036270475.1 Candidatus Angelobacter sp.
CAGGTCTTTTTGCGTTATGCCGGCTTCACGCGCCAGCACGCTGATGGAGGCTTTCATCTGGGCGTTGGAATCCGTCATCTTCCTGACGAGTTCTTCTTGCGCCGCAACCTGTTTTTTCTCCATGTCATTGATGCGGTTCTGCGCCTGGACCATGAAGATTACGGAGCCGATCAAATAAACCACCGCAACGACCATCAGGATCGTGCGTACCACCGGATTTCCGCCATCGTTCTGTGAGACATCGGACATGGGTTCTCCCAAAATTGTGAGTTGCTGGATTGGTAGAAACATTGTTGAGCAGAACCGCCCCCATGTCAATTTACGCTTGATCCAGAAGGACATTGGCCACTTTCCAGCACCACGGCTGCTGCATCAAGCCAGAAAATAGGGGCAAATCTTGTTAAATCCTGGCCTTACAGCGCAGCGCTGGGAATCCTGCATCTAAGCAGTCGTGGCAGAGTTTCCCCGATACCCTGAAATGATGGAATACGCCAAAGGTCTGGCCCGCAAGCTGCGGCCCTATCTGACGCGGAGAACCCTATCGTTGGCCTTGGTGATTGTAGGCGTCGTGCTGCTGGGTTATGTGGGAGGCGAATATTGGGGGATGTACCGCAGCCAGAAAAATCTTGAATCAGAATGGGAACACCAGGCGGCTTCGACCAATTCACCCGGCCAGCCTCCGGTGTCGCCAGAGCAGATGCTCACCCGCATCCTGGTCCCCAAGATACAGATGGACGCAATTGTCGTGGAGGGCGCGTCACGCAAGGACCTTTCCGCTGGGCCAGGACATTTGAAGCAGACAGCCCAGCCCGGCGAGACCGGAAACGCCGTCATCACCGCCCATCGTGACACGTTTTTCCGTCACATCTATGAACTCTCTAAGGGCGACCAGATACAGGTGCGCCGCAGCGGACGCACTTTCACCTACGAAGTAACTGGAAAAAAGATTGTTGTGCCGGAAGACATCAGCGTCATCAAGCAAACAAACGATCCCCAGCTAACGCTGATTACTTGCTATCCCACGTATTACATTGGCCCGGCGCCCAAGCGTCTGGTGGTATTTTCACGGCTGGTTGAAAGCGACGGTCAGCCCACCAAGCAGTCCGCGCAGGCCCACGCCAGCGGGCAATAACCCAGCCTTATTACAACCCAGCCTTATTACAATGGCAGAGTGAAGTCTTGGGACACCATTATTGCCGGCGCAGGAATTATCGGCGTATCACTTGCGTGGGAGTTGCAAGCCCGCGGAGCGCAGGTTCTGCTGCTCGATAGCCGCGAGCCTGGACGTGAATCTTCATCAGCGGCCGCTGGCATGCTGGCCCCCTCCGATCCTGAAACCCCGCCTTCGTTACGTCCATTGGCCATGGAAAGCGCCCGCATGTTTCCTGAATATGTGCGGAAGTTGGAATCAGCCACGAACATGCAGGTGGATTTTCGCCGCCGCGGGACCATCGCTTTTCTGGAAAGTACATCCGCGCCGCCCGAATATACGGGCCTCTCCGCCTCCAACCTTCAACACCTGGAACCGTCTCTCCAGGGTGCCGGCCACTCCGCGTTCTTTGTACAAGAAGATAGTGTTGATCCGCATTTGCTGATGCAGGCAGCACTGGCGGCAGCCAGCAAAGCCGGGATTGAAATACGAGGGCACAGCCAGGTCACAAATATTCGTTCAGGGGCCAGCGGCGTTGAAGTCTCAACCGTAACAGACCGTTTCACCGCGCGGTCCGCAGTCGATTGCCGTGGCGCATGGTCAGGCGCGCCCGTGAAACCCCGCAAGGGACAGATGCTTTACGTCCTACCGGACGCTACCATTTTGCAACACGTTCTGCGCGCACCGGACGTATATATCGTCCCCCGCAGCACGGGCAAGCTCCTGATCGGAGCAACCGTGGAAGACGTTGGCTATGACAAGTCTGTCAGCCCATCCGTAATCCAAAATCTGCTTCATGCCGCCGCAAAATATCTGCCGCAACTCGGCTCCGCGCCTATCACCAATAGTTGGGCTGGATTGCGTCCCGGCACTCCAGACGGCCTCCCTATCCTTGGCCCAACGGAAACGCCCGGCGTCTTTGTTGCCACTGGACACTTCCGCAATGGCATCCTGCTTGCTCCAATAACGGCACGAATCATGGCTGACCTGATGGAAGGCAGTCCCAACCCCTTGAACATCGCCGCGTTCTCGCCCGCGCGTTTCAGCAGCCAGACCATATAGACACCACTCCTACGGCATTTCGCCTGCCCAGCCTGGGCAACACGCAAATCTGTGAAAGACCCGATCTGTGAAACAATAGCTCTGTGGACCTCGAGTTCCTACTGATTCAACTTCTGCTCAAGATGGGCGTAGCCACTGCCGTAGCCAGCGCGCTGGGCCGCTCGCATGAGTTCAAGAAGCTGCTTTTTGCCGCGCGCCGTTCCCGCGAACGCAACATCATGTTCGTGCTTTTTACATGTATTCCCTTTGCCCTGGGCGTGTATTTCCGCTTTCGTGTAAAAAACTTTCAATGCGCTGACCTGGGTTTTGAAGCCGCCATCCTTGTGGGCGTGCTTGGCGGTCGCGTGGCCGGTACGCTGGGCGGCTCCATTATGTCTTTGCCTGCATTGTTTTATGGTGAATGGCTCACCTTGCCCATGAATGCCGCCGCAGGCTTTCTTGCCGGATCGTTGCGCCACTTCTGCCGCAATGAAGAAGAGATATGGACCTTCTCTCCCTTCATCGACTTGAGCGTCTACCGCTGGGTAAAACGCAATCTGCGGCATCCCCGCATTGAATGGCAAACCGCTTTCTTCCTGATGATTATCGCCCTGCAGGCCGCCCGCTTGGAATTGCAATATGCCGCGCCTAAATGGCTCTGGGTGCTCACCATCAACCGGCCTGTGGCGTTGCTGGCTGTGTTTGCCACGGTCATCGCAACCATCGCCATTCCAATCAAGATCTGGAACCTTACCCGCATTGAGAAAAAACTGGAAGTGCAGGAGCGTCTTTTGCTGGAAGCCCGCCTTGATGCTCTGCAAAGCCAGATCAATCCTCACTTTCTCTTCAATACGCTAAATTCGGTTTCATCTCTTGTCCGCTTTGATCCTGACCGGGCGCGTGAGCTGATTGTGAAGCTCTCTAAAATCCTGCGCCGTCTGCTGGGCAAGCACGATGAGTTTGTGCAGCTTCGCGAAGAAATTGAATTTGTGGACGATTATCTGGATATTGAGGTCGTGCGTTTTGGCCGCGACAAACTGCGCGTTTACAAGCACCTTGATCCTGATACGCTGGACATCGTCATCCCGGCCATACTCTTGCAGCCTCTGGTGGAAAACAGCATCAAACACGGTCTCGCGCCGAAGGTCGATGGCGGCAGCATCACGCTGCGCAGCCGCCTGCAGGATGGCAAGCTCGTGATTCAGGTGGAAGATGACGGCGTTGGCATGAGCGCTCCGCCAGCCGTTGCGGCCGAACAGTTGGGATCAGGGCGCGGAATCGGCATGCTCAACGTGGCGGAACGGCTGCACGTCCTGTTTGGCGACGCAGGCAAGATCACCGTACAAAGCCGCGATGGCCAGGGAACGCTGGTGATGTTGGAAATGCCGGTGCTGAATACTGAATTGCCGCCGCAGGGCGCTGCCGCCGCGATTTACGCCGCGCGCTCCAGCACGCGCTCGTAGAACTTCTCATACTCGGGAATGATCCTGCTGGAACAGAAGCGTGATTGCGCCTCCCACCGCGCGGTTTTGCCCATTTCGCGCAGCCGCTTTTCGTCGGACAGAATATCGATCGCGTAGCCGGCCATTACTTCCACGTCGCCCACGGCGGCAAGATAACCGCTGCGCCCATGGTCCACAACCTCCGGCACGCCGCCCACCGCGGTCGCAATGGCCGGTACTTCGCATGCCATGCCTTCCAGCGCGGCCAGGCCGAATGACTCCATCTCACTGGGCGCCAGCATCAGGTCAGCGATGGAAAGCTTTTCATAAACGCGGTCAACCTTGCCCAGAAATTCCACGTGATTGCGCAAGCCTTTCTGGTTGACCAGCCATTCTGCCTGGGAGCGGTCAGGCCCGTCTCCCATCAGCAGCAGCCGTGACGGCACTTTTTTGTTGACGCGATCAAAGATTTCAATCACATCACAGACCCGTTTGACCGGACGGAAATTGGAGAGGTGGACCAGGATGCGCTCGTCCTTGCCGGCAAATTCAGCGCGATTTTCCGCGGCGTTAGGGTCGCGCTTGTACATATCACAATTCACGAAGTTGTAGATGACCTCAATCGGGTTGCGAATCTCAAATTCCTTGACCGTGACCTGCTTCAAATAGTGCGAAATGGCGGTCACGCCGTCGCTCTGCTCAATCGAGTAACGGGTCACCGGCAGATATGAGCGGTCTGCGCCGACAATCGTAATATCCGTACCGTGCAGGGTGGTCACAAATGGCAGCTTGCGCGATTTGCCATTAGGCTGTGCGGCCAGCATCTGGCGCGCCAGCAGCGCGCTTACCGAGTGAGGGATCGCATAATGCACATGCAGTATGTCAAGATTGTAAATCTCTGCCACTTCAGCCATTCGCGTCGCCAGGGCCAGATCATAAGGCGGATACTCAAACAGCGGATATTGCGATACTGTAACTTCATGGAAAAAAATCCGCGGCTGCTGCGTGTTCAACCGTATGGGCTGCTGGTAGGCGATAAAGTGGACTTCATGGCCGCGCTGCGCCAGTTCAATGCCCAGTTCAGTGCCCACAACTCCGCTGCCGCCATATGTGGGATAACAGGTTATGCCAATTTTCATCAGGGCCGGTCCATGCCGTTTTCAGGCTTAAGGAGACTCATCATCGATTAGAGTAGGACTGCAGAAAACATTGCCGCATCGTCTTTGATGCAAACAGTGTTCGCGGGATTCACAATGGTTCATGCAATATCAAACTACATCTATCTTCTCACGAACACTGAAACATGGCATTTGGCCCCTGCTCTTCTGGCCAGGAGTGAATGTTGAAATATCCGTGTGATTCGGTCGAGCAGTCTCCGGGCCCCGCCATCGCGCCGTCAAGTAAAGCCGGGCGCGGGGCATGGGTGCTGATCGCCGCAATCCTTGGTTCCAGCATGGCGTTCATCGATGGGACGGTGGTAAATGTCGCATTGCCCAGCATTCAGCATTCGTTGAACTCTACTGTCTCCGGCGCGCAGTGGGTGGTGGAATCATACGCGCTCTTTCTGGCCGCGCTTATTCTGCTGGGCGGCGCTCTGGGCGACCTCTACGGGCGTCGACTGGTGTTCACCACCGGCGTTTTTCTTTTTGCCGCCGCATCAGCATGGTGCGGCTTGGCTCCGGACATGCGGCATCTGGTGATGGCGCGGGCTTTGCAGGGAGTTGGCGGAGCGCTGCTTGTGCCGGGAAGCCTGGCCATCATCAGCGCAGCCTTTCCTGCAGCCGAGCGCGGCAAAGCCATTGGCACATGGTCAGGATTCACGGGAATCACCGCGGCCATTGGCCCGATAATCGGCGGATGGCTCATCGAACATTATTCCTGGCGCTGGGTCTTTTTCCTCAACCTGCCGCTTGCGGCAGCGGTCATCGCAATCTGTTTCTTGTTCGTTCCTGAAAGCCGCGGTGAAGGCGGCAAACACAAACTCGATATTCCGGGAGCACTCCTGATCACTCTGGGCCTGGGCTGCCTTGTCTTTGGCATGATTGAGGCCCCCAGCCTTGGCTGGACCAATCCTGAAACGTGGGGGACTGTTGCCGGCGGGCTCGCTGCCATCGGCCTCTTTTTGTGGCGCGAGGCTCGCGTCGATTCTCCCCTGCTGCCACTTAGTCTTTTTCGCTCCATGAATTTTACCGGCGCCAATCTGCTTACGCTTTTGTTGTATGCCGCATTAGGGGCACTGCTTTTCTTTCTTCCCTACAACCTGATCCAGGTCCAGGGCTACACCCCCACGCAAGCTGGCGCGGCCAATTTGCCCCTCATCCTGATCTTGTTCTTTCTCTCGCGATGGGCTGGTGGACTGGTTGCGCATTACGGCGCAAAGCTCCCATTGGTCATCGGGCCGATTGTGGCCGCCGCTGGCTTTCTGCTCTTTGCCCGGCCCGGTATTGGCGGCAGCTTTTGGACCACTTATTTCCCGGCAATGATCGTTCTTGCCCTGGGAATGAGCGGCGTGGTCGCTCCTCTCACCACCACAGTCATGGATTCAGTCAGTGAGCATCAGGCTGGAGTCGCCTCTGGCGTGAATAACGCGGTCTCGCGCGTGGCGTCTCTTCTATCCATCGCCGTGCTTGGCATCATCGCGTTTCATGTTTTTGATCTCCAACTGAAAAAGAGGCTCGATGCGGCCAATTTGCCCCAGCCGGCCAAGCACGCCATCATGGAACAACGAAGCCGCCTTACGCAGATTGAAGCGCCCCCGGCCTTGAATACAGATCAAAAACAGGGGCTCAAAAAGTCGATCGATGAATCGTTTCTCGCAAGTTTTCGTTGGGTAATGATTGTTTCGGCGGGGCTGGCTCTGTTAAGCGCTGTAAGCGCGTTGGTCATGATCGCGGGCAAACCACAAAAAGCTACGTGATCCCCAGCTACCGTCTCTCTTTTTCCGCCTCGCGCGAGCGGCGAAGCCCTTCTCGGGCCCGTGCATTCACACGGTCTAACCGCAAAACGATATCGTATTCATAGACCGCGCTCCTGTAGTCGCCACTGCCTGCGGCTGCGTCAGCCTTGCGCAGAAGATCGGGAATGTCTTTGCGGGTAAACCCTTCCACAACAGACGGAGCTGGCGGCGTGGCAGGACGTACGTGTTTGGAAACCGCTGCCGTATCCGTGGGTTCTGTGGAAATATCGACTGCGGCGCGATCTGCCGTTGGTTCCTCTGCGGATGCCGCAGCTGGTGACTCAGTTTCGCTCTTGCTGTCTTTCGTCGCGGCTGTAGGTGCTGCACTGGCCGAAGCGGGAGCGGCTGCCGGAGCAGGCGCATGCGCACCGTTTGCCGCCGCGGTGACATCGCCAGCAGACTGAGCACCCGGCACAGGCTGTAGAGGAACCGGCGCTGCATCTTGTGCCTGCGCTTCCGGTTTGGTCGCAGCATCAGTAGAAACCGTCGCGGGAGGCTGAGAAGAATTCGAGCCCGGAGAATTAGGACCCAGGCCGCTCGACTGGCCTGCCGCAGGCAAACTCACCGCCGCTGACGAAGCTGACGTTCTCGCTCCAATATCGTTGGACGGCTGGTGCCTGCCCAACTTCTGCACATAGCTGATAAAGCGCATCAGCTTCGGTATTTTGGCCCGCTGTGGCCACACCACCACGGCGGACGCCAACAGAATGAAACCTGCAGCCAATAGCACCGGCAGGGCGCGTCCATGTTTGCCTTTTCCTGACACCAACCGCGTATGTTTACCCGACTCAAGCAGCGGCTTGACCAGAACTTTGGCCGAGGCCGTCCGCAACAGCACTGCTTCTTTACGCAGCATGTCCCGCAGTTCAACACAATTCTGGAAGCGCAGATTGGGATCTTTTTCCAATGCGCGGCGGATCGCCGCCTCCACCCCGGAGGGTATTGCCGGGTTGATCGCCGAGGGGGCCTCTGGCGCATCGTGGACTACCCGGTACAAAACAGCCGTAACTGATTCCGCATGGAAGGCTTTCTTGCCGGTAAAAAGTTCGTATAGTACCGCGCCCAGCGAGAAAATATCAGAACGCTGGTCCACTTCCCTCCCGGTTGCTTGTTCCGGCGCCATGTAAGACGGAGTGCCCACCACCATCCCAGACTGCGTAAGTGATGCGTCACCTTTTTTTGCTATGCCAAAATCCAGCACCTTGATCTGCCCTTGCGGCGTCAGCATAAGGTTGGAGGGCTTCAAGTCGCGGTGGACAACGCCCCGCTCATGCGCAAACGCCACGGCGTTGCAAATTTGCTCGGCATAGTTCAACAGCGTGAGCTGGCCCGGACGCAAATTCTTCCCGTCCAGCATGGCAGCCAGCGTTGAGCCTTCAACGTACTGCATGCTCAGGTAGACGCGGTCGCCATCATGGCCAACGTCGTAAATGGTAATGATATTTGGATGGTCCAGGCTGCCTGCGGCCTTGGCTTCACTCTTCAGCCGCTCGATGACCTCGTCATGGTCCGGCGCTTCGCGACCCACGGCAATGGTCTTGAGTGCGACCGTGCGCCCTATCACGCGGTCCTGGGCCTTATACACAACACCCATGGCGCCGCGACCGAGCTCAGAGAGAATCTCGTAGCGGCCATTAAAGGCGGACTTCAACTCGCTGGCGGGTGTGGACGGCTGCGCGTGGGCAGCCGCGTGCTCATCAGCGGGGCCAGATATTTGCAGAGAACCCATTTCCGTCCGTTCTACGAATGCTTTCCCTATTGGCACTTTGCCGTGCTTCCCAGCCGGCGTTTTTTCAGCGGCGGTACATGGCTGCTAAAGCTTACCCAGGTGGCGCTTGCGCGGCTGGGCCATGGCTTTGGCAACAGCTTGCGTATGCCAGATGATAACCCCGTGGCTCGGCCTTATCTTCATTACTTTAGTGCTCTCCAGCAGGTGATTTGCATGGCCTGGCCCGCCACAATTGCCTATGATTTCAAGCAATTATCGATTTTTAAGCGACATACCAACGCAGTCAGTTTTTTAGGATTTTGACATCATGAAACCTTCCCCGGTCCCAAGCTCGTCACCGATTGCGCGCCATTTCCGGCCTTTTCCGATCGCCTGTCTGCTCCTGGCGCTCGCGCTTAACAGCTCGGCCAAAGATGTGCCTCTCGCCGCGATTGTAGTTTTCGATTCGCGGACTGGCCCCGGTTATGTTCAGGTTACCGGCGTAACCCTGAACGGTAAAACCGAGTTGCGTTCGTGCGATGGCGTACCCAAATTCGATAAGCACAGCTATGACGTGCTGCCTCGCGTGCAACTCAAAGTGGCCGCTATACTTGAGCGCACAACCGACGGCGTGCTCATGCTCAGCCAGGACGGCGCAAAACCGTTTTGTGTTCTACCCAATGGCGTCAAATTCGATAAGGGGCCCGAACTCACACCCGCAGAGGCCGCGGACCAGGCTGTGTTCTCAGGTTTGGTGACGCAGGCTTCCATGCAGCCCGTAGAACTGCCGCCGGTAAAGGCCGGCGTTCAATTCGTCTTTATTGCCGCCCCTGATACAGAATTTGCAGAATACCTGCGCGCCCGGCGTGCTCAGTCCGTTGTGCTCTGGCAGAATTATCTCAAGCGTTATCCCGCATCCGCGCACTCCGTCCAGGCCAGGCAAGATTTGGCCGCAATGGTTGCCCGGTCAGCCGAATCTGCCCTGGCGGAGTATGCCAGAGGTGCAAGCTCTGATGCGCCGCAGCTCTCGCTTCTGCAACAGGTTAGAAATGATGCCGCGCAAATTGAGGCGTTCGGTGGCGGCCATGCAGCCGCAGACAAGGTCTTGCAAGACCTGCATGCGCAGATAGATGTTCAGCTCGAGAAAAATCGCCGCCAGTTGCAGGCATATAACAAAGCTGTGTCAGAGCATGCTTCAGGATATGCCCGCCTGGTCTCTGCTAAAAAGCACAATGAAAAAATTCTGGAAGTTGAGCCTGACTATCCGCCGGCAGTGGCGCTGCACAACGAAATCGGCGCTGAAGAAAATAAACTGGATTCCATTCTGCACAATGCCGAAAGCCTGTTGCTCGCCAAGCGCTATGATGACGCGCTCAGTGAGGTTGAAAGCTATCGCGGCATGGCAGCCGAACTTCCGCAGGTCGCAAACATTGTAGAAACCGATTACAAATTCCATTTCTCCCGCGGACAACAACTGAGCGCGCAAGGGAGCTGGGAACAAGCAACCGTTGAGTTCCGCGCGGCGAGCAGAGTCCGGCCAGAAAGCGTCGAGACCGCCGCTGCTCTCAGGAACGCTGAAGCGCAGGCCGGCAGCGCTTTCAACCGTCGCGTGGTGGAACAAGCCCTGGCAGATAGCCGCAGCTATGCGCAAAAAAATGATTTCATTGCCGCGTATGACGTTCTGGCCAACCTGCCGGAGCAGCAACGCATACTTGTAGTCGACCAGCTTGAAGCGCTCAAAAAAGATTATGTTCCCGCCGCCGCGCGGCGCGCACAGAAACTGCAGGAAATCCATTTGCCGATTCGCGGGCGGGCTGATGAAGAAGCCATGCGTCAGGCCTATGAGCTTTTGCAACGCGCCGGCGCCATCAGCAATGATCCCGCAGCCAAACTCAAGCTGGACCTGCTCTCTGACAAGCTCGGCACTTACTATCTTGAACTGGGCCGCCGCTATCTGCAGAAGCCCATGGGCTCAGGAGTCGCCCTGGGCTGGCTCTACCTGCGCGAAGCCCAGCGTTACGAACCCAATCTTGACGCCGTGAAAGACGAGACGGCTCGCTATCAGGCTGCTTACCAGTTGCGTGGACGTTTATCCATTGGGGTCGTGGTCCGCGATCAGACATCCCGCCGCGAAGGCCAGGGCTTTGCCGACCAACTGGGCGACGCGATTGCCAACGGGCTTGAATCTTCCAGCCAGCCAGTGAAGGTGATACGCCGCTACAGTGAAGATCCAAACGCGATCCAGCCGGATTTTGTGCTGGTGGGAGAAATCATTCAACACCGCATGGTGAAGAACACCAATCTGGAAACGCTGCCGTCAAAATACCGTGCGGCCACGCGCGAAGTGAAGAATGAAGCATGGTTGAGCACCAGCCAGGCGTTTGAGCAGGCGCAGCAGGAGTTGAGTCAGGCGCAGCGCGCGCTTGCTGAGGCACAACGCCGGAGCAAGAAAGATGCGGCAACCGTAGCCGACAACCTGGCGGCAGTGCAAAAGAAAGTCGACGATCTGCGCAAACAAATGGACACGCTGAATCCGACGCGGTCTGAGGCTGTGCTTGAACCCTACAACTACACCAAAAAAGCCATTGATCTTACCGCAGTGGTGGAACTGGCATTCCGCCTGACCGACCAGTCAGGAAACCTGGCCGATCCTGCGCCTCCCATCCATCGCGAAGACCATAAGACCTACATCGTGCTGGAAAACGTGAAGCCCGAGGACACTGAAGGCGTAAAAGCCATGAACACGCCTCCGGATGAAGTGCAGTTCGTGACTGACCTGGAGTTGCAGGCGCGCGATGCGTTGGTGAAAGCCATCACCGAGAAAGCCGCACACTTGCGGAAAAAAGTCCTGCAGCAGGCACGCCAGCGATTACAGCAACAAGATATTGACGGCGCGGCGACGGAATACATTGTGTTTTTGAACTCCACTCCGGACAATGGATCGCCTGAGCGCACGGAAGCGGCAAGCTTTCTGCGCGACCATTTCAATCTGGCCGTGGCAACAAACACTTCGACGACCAAACAGGCCCAGGCGCGTTAGCTGGCCGCGCAAAAAATAGATCACGATGCGGGCGGCTGTTCACGCAGAAAATCCATGACGGCGCGATGTGATGCTTCTGGCTGGTCAGTAGTAAAGATGTGGCTGGCATGCGGCAGCGTAATCAGCTTTGCGCCGGGAATTTTTGCTGCGATCAACTCGCCGTTCCCGGCGGGCACCAACTGGTCAGATCGGCCATGAATCACCAACGTGGGCGCGGCGATCCGCTCCAGGCGCGTGTACGCTTCCCAGGCAAAAATGCCCTGTAACTGCGCCATGTATGCTTCCGGACGGGGGAACCATTGGCGGCGAATCGCCAGGTCCTCCTCGATCCTCTCTATTGGCGTTGCTGAATCATAAACATATGGCCGCATCGCCCGCGCATGGTCCTCGGGACTCATGTCGCGCGCCGTAAGAATTTCAGTCACGCGTTTCTCCGCCCGAACAGCATTGGGGCCGCCGGGCGCGGTGCAGCCGAGAATCAATGAGCGCACGCGCGTTGGATATTGCAGCGCAAACTCCTGCGCAATCATCCCGCCCATGGACAATCCAAACACATGCGCGCGCTCCACTCCCGCGGCATCGAGCGCTGCCGCAGCATCTGAAGCCATTAGAGAAATCGGGTATGGTCCAGACGGCGCGTCACTCTGGCCGCTGCCGCGATTATCGAGCGCAATGGTGCGATAGCGCTCTTTCAGCGCCGGGCGCGTTCGGTGCCACAAATAGGAAGGATAGCCCAGGCCCATGATGAGCAAAATGGGATCGCCCGTACCCTGCTCGTCCCAGTAAATCCGCGCACCTTGATTGTGCAGAAACGCCATGCCAACTCCCGCCCACTGAATGGCCTTTCATATTACGCGAAGACCCTGATTTTCAGGAAGGGAGATTTAGAAAAGTACTTTTGCGGAACCGCCCACGCGACACATTTCATGGCTCGTTGTAGAGTATTCTGCGGTATATTGGCGAAGCTTTCTAATCCTGCGAGGTACACCGATGTCCCGAATTGTGCGCGCCGGCCTGATTCAGGCCAGCAATGTGCTTGGCCCTGACCAGCCGCTTGGCAAAATCAAGAAAGCCATGATCGACAAGCACCTGAAGCTGATTGAGCAGGCGGCCAGGCAAAAAGTCCAGATACTTTGCCTGCAGGAAATTTTTTATGGCCCTTATTTTTGCGCGGAACAGGACAAGCGCTGGTATGAACTGACTGAGCCAGTCCCGGACGGCCCCACCGTGAAGTTAATGCAGAAGCTGGCGGCAAAATATCGCATGGCCATCGTCGTCCCAATTTATGAAAAAGAGATGACCGGCCTTTATTACAACACCGCCGCCGTGATTGACGCCGACGGAAAATATCTGGGCAAGTATCGCAAGCACCACATACCGCAAGTTGCGCCCGGCTTCTGGGAGAAGTTTTACTTCACTCCCGGCGACACAGGCTATCCGACTTTCCCGACCAAGTATGCGCGCATCGGCGTTTATATCTGCTATGACCGGCACTTTCCTGAAGGCGCGCGCATTCTGGGCATGAATGGCGCTGAGATTGTTTTCAATCCGTCCGCCACCGTCGCCGGCCTCTCAGAATACCTGTGGGAGCTGGAACAGCCGGCACATGCCGTTGCCAACGGATATTTTGTTGGCGCGCTGAATCGCGTGGGCAAAGAAGCGCCGTGGAACATCGGTGAATTCTACGGCAAAAGTTATTTCTGCAATCCACGAGGGAAAATCATTGCGCAAGCTGGCCGGGACAAAGACGAGCTTGTAGTTGCCGATCTCGATCTGGACATGATTGCCGAGGTGCGCAACGTATGGCAGTTCTTCCGTGATCGCCGTCCAGACAGCTACCAGCCGCTGGTTGCTCAGACCGGAAAGGCCTCTGGCTAGTGCTGATTGCTGACTATTGATTGCTAACTATGTCTACCACATCGCCACAGCCAACAACTCGCAAGGATATTGAATCCAGCTCTCTCTATAACGCTGACCTAGCGCCGGTAACAACGGAGCGCCGCACGTGGACCACCTACAACTACGCCGCGCTCTGGGTCTCGATGTCCGTCAACACGTTGACTTACATCCTTGCCGCCAACCTGGTCGGCATCGGCATGAGTTGGAAGCAGGCCGTGTTGACTATCTTTCTCGGCAACACCATTGTGCTTGCGCCCATGTTGCTGAACTCTCATCCCGGCGCACGTTACGGCATTCCCTTTCCTGTGCTGGCGCGGGCTTCGTTCGGTGTGCTGGGCGCGAATGTCGCCGCGGTGTTGCGTGGCCTGGTGGCGTGCGGATGGTTTGGCATACAGTGCTGGATTGGCGGCGAGGCCATCAACGTCCTTTTGGGCACGATCTGGCCGGCATGGCACAACAATCCGTACGGTGTGCCCATCTGCTTCCTGGCGTTCTGGGCCATCAATCTTGCGGTCATCCTCAAAGGCATCGAGTACATACGATTTCTGCAGGGCATCAGCGCGCCGGTCCTGCTCGGAGTGGGACTCCTGCTGCTGGGATGGGCCTACTTCACTGCAGGCGGATTCGGGCCTATGCTCTCCGCGCCTTCAAAGTTCGTGAGCAATCGTGATTTTTTTCGCGTGCTGGTTCCTGCGCTGAATGCGACGGTAGGTTTCTGGTCGACCGTCTCGCTCAACATTCCTGATTTCACTCGCTTTGCCAAAAACGAGCGCGGCCAGGCAGTGGGACAAGCCATTGCCCTGCCGCTGACCATGACACTTTACTCGTTTATCGGCGTGGCTGTGACCTCGGCCACTGTAGTGATCTACGGCGCTGCCATCTCCGATCCTGTCCAACTGCTCAGCCGCTTTCATTCGCCAGTGACGGTAATTATTTCGCTGGTGGCGATTCTGCTGGCGACGCTCAACGTCAACATCGGCGCCAACGTTGTATCTCCAGCCAACGATTTTTCCAATCTCTGGCCGCGCCGCATCTCCTTCAAGATTGGCGGTGTAATCACATGCTTTATGGGAATCGCCATGATGCCCTGGAAGCTGCTGGCCAATTATGACAGCTTCGTAGTCGCCTGGCTGGGCGGATATGCTGCGGTGCTCGGCTCGCTGGCGGGGATCATGATCTGCGACTACTTCGTGGTCCGGCACAAACTTCTGGCCGTGAACGATCTATATCTCCGCGACGGTCGATATGAGTATGCGAACGGCTTCAACTGGCGGGCCATCAGCGCACTGGTGGTTGGTTCTGCTGTGGCTCTGATAGGACTGGTGATTCCGTCAGTTCGGTTCTTGTATGACTATTCCTGGTTTGTAGGATTTGCGGTGGCTTTTGCTGCATATTGGGGGTTGATGGGCCGGAAGTTGCAAATGAATTAGGCTGGCTGATCAGCAGGCGGCCTGCCGCCCACAAGATGCAGGGCGTCTTCATAGTCGCCACCAAAATCAACGCGCGTGATTTCCTTGAGCTTATAGTGACACAATTCTTTGTCCCACATTGCGTCGGGACCAATCTCAAGCAACGATACCTGGCTTCCTCCCACGGCTACTACCCTGCCAATGTGGCAAATGTCTGGGTCGAATTTTTCTCGATGGATCGTCACCAGTGGAAAGGCGCGATTCGCTGACGATAACAATTCCTTAAGACTGGTAAGTTTAATTCGAGGCATCTTCGGCATCCGTTGCTTTTTTAGTTTGAGCGCAGCCTCAATAAACGCGTGATTCTTGGTCGGCACACGTAATCCGCGCACATCAGAAATACGAAAGCACTGAAAGCCGTTGAACCTGACGCCATCTACCAGCAGTGCCAGCAGAAAAAATTCCGGGCCTATGGCGAGTATGTAGCCTTCAACAAACCCAGGCTCAAATGGCCGGGTAAACCTCGCCACCTGCTTGGATTGAAGTGCCATAGCAAGGCCGGATTGCGTTGTGGCTTTTTTACGGTTTGAGCGGGGGTTGGGCATTTAAGTTATTACCTGCCAGCAATTCTTCTGCGCTGCACTGCGGGCTTTTCCCTCTTGCTTCCTGCAGTTGCTTCCAGCTCATATGCAGGCGCCCGGTATCAACGTGAACCATGGTGATACAGTCCGGCACGGGACAGACCAACGCGCAGAGATTACAGCCAACACATTCATCTTCCAGAATATGCGGGACATGCTTCAGGTCGACTCCATGCCGCAAATCGCCCTGCGGACGGGCTTCCACGCGGATGCACTGGTGCGCACCGTCTTCACAGGCGATATAACAAAGGTTGCAGCCGATGCACTTTGCGGCATTGATTTTGGCAATGATCTTGTAATTCAGGTCAAGATTGCCCCAATCCTCAATCCGTGGTACTGACTTCCCTACCAGTTCCATCACTGAAGCCATCCCCTTGTCTTCAAGATAGTTCTCCAGGCCATCTATCATGTCGCGAACAATGCGGAAGCCATAATGCATTGCGGCGGTGCAAACCTGGACTGATGTTGAGCCGAGCAGTATAAACTCCACCGCGTCGCGCCAGTTGCCAATGCCGCCAATGCCGGAAATAGGAATCCCCACCTTGGGATGTTTGGCCAC